>JAGWVZ010000553.1 GCA_018970625.1 Myxococcales bacterium
GGTGGCGCCACCTCCACCTTCCGCACCTTCTCGAGCGTATCGAAGTCCGACTCGCCCATGAACAGCCGCTCGCCGGTCAACAGCTCGTACAGCACAATACCGGCCGCAAAAGTGTCACTGCGCCGGTCAAGCGCCATCCCGCGCACCTGCTCGGGCGACATATAGCTCAACTTGCCCTTCAACAGCCCTACGCGCGTGTCCGATGTCGAATTGGCAGCCTTCGCAACACCAAAGTCGATGAGCTTGACCTCGCCCTCGTAGGAAATCAGCACGTTCTGTGGCGACACATCACGATGCACAATCTCCAACGGATTCCCCATCGGGTCGCGTTTATTGTGTGCGTAATCCAGGCCCGCACACACCTGGGAAGCAATAAAACACGCCAGCTCAATCGGGATATGCACGTCCAGCGCGCGCACACGCTCCCAAATCTGCTTCAGGTCGCGACCCGATACATATTCCAGCGCAATATAATAGTCGTCACCCACGCGGCCCAAATCAAATATCTGAGCAATATTCGCATGATGCAACTGGCCAGCCAGCTTCGCCTCGTCCACGAACATCCGAATGAACTGCTGATCCGCCGCAATCTGAGGCAAGATACGCTTGACAGCGACCAGCCGCTCAAACCCCTCCACACCGAAGGCTTTGGCCATGAACACCTGCGCCATTCCACCCGTATTCACCTGATGCAACAGGTAATACTTACCAAACGGAACCGGCTGAGGAAGCTCTGTATAATCGTTTAACGGATCCATGGTTGTCCGCTCGATACGAGGTGACGGGATGACACGCGTGCGTCGTGAACCAGACCGCTTTGCCACTTCAAAGGCGGCGCAAAACACACCAGCCGCAGGTCTATACCCCCATTCACAGCACCACGCCACGAACATCGTTTAGCGCTACGACGCGCGCACACGCAACGCTCCATCAAGCGCAATTCAGGACGGCGGTACGCTTCCGCACTCTCAAGGGTCTTTGCGCCTTGCGGCCGCTTCAACACCAACGACTGAAACCGGCGCCATGCCCTGCACCGGCTTACGCGCCGCGATCGCCCCCGCACGCCCCGCCTTCACACCGTGGTCGTGACCACAATCCGGAGAGCACGAGGCCAGATGGCCGTTGAACGATTGTGAACCTCGCTCGGCATCACTCTCGCCCGAACGATACTCATCGTCTGGCACCTGCACCCGGTTCACCACACACTCCGCGCAACGACCGTAAAAAACGATCTCATGCCGAGCGACCTCGAATCCAGTTGGCACACCGGTCGTGGGCAAACCTGAACATCCGGGCACATCAAATACCTTGCGGCACGCCTGACACTGAAAGTGATGGTGATGCTCCAGCTCGCGGCGCTCATAGCGCGCCGGCTCGCCGGGCAGCTCCACCGGCAGCAGCCAACCCTCTTCCACCAGACCGTTGATGGTACGATAGACCGTCGCGATGCCCAGACCGGCGCGCTTCTCCTGCGCCAGGTCCAGCACCTCATTCGCAGTCAGGGGACGAGTCGTCTGACCCATCACCTCACGAATGAGCGCGCGCTGTTCGGTCTTTCGCTTCATAGAACACTCCGTCGGAAGATCAGGTGTACCCCAACGTCCCACCGCTCGGCAACCCTGTGCGCGCAGTTTCCTTGCGCCCGAACGGCCGGCCTGCAGCATTCGGCTCGCTCAGAGCCAACAAAGGCAGACTACCGGGGACGCTCAGCCGCGACAGCGGCCGCCGCAGTCAACCGACTGACGCCGTACAACACGAAATCGCCCCTTCAATCCAGCGTCAACTCCAGCACCCGGACACCGCCCGGAGGTACCGAGCCAATCCCCACGCCCGAGCTGCGCGCCACTCCCAGCGGCGTGCTAAAGACGGCATCGCTCACTTTGTCGCGAAGCTGCAGTGTCCCCGCTTCTGGCCATCCCAGGGCCGTCCACGCTGCCGACGGGATCGTGATCGTCACATCGGCCATCGTCGCAGACGGATGCAGGTTCGCGTACACCAACACCCGCTCGCCGCCACCCAGTCCTGTGTAGCGAAGGAACGCAAAAGCCCGACGGCCACTCGCGGTTTCACCCGCCGCTCGCCCGAAAGCCGGGTTGGTCACATTGGCCGCGTTCAGCATGAACACCTGACCATCGGTGAACGCGGGGGAGCGCAGTGCCTGCACCAGCTCGACATACCGCTCGCGCAGCGCTCGCTGCCCCGAAGACAACCCCGCACCGTCGTACTCATGGGCATTTACCCAACCCTGAAAGGTCGGCATGGACCAGTAATCAAAGATCGTCGTTCGGCCGTCGTCACCGCCAAAACCTTCGGCACCCGACGCAGGCTCACCCGTCTCCTGACCTGCATACATCATAAACGGGCCACGCCCCGCTCCCCACAGCACAGCCGAAACCGCAGGGCCCACCGTGACGCCCACCGGCGTCCCATCCATACGCCAGTCAAACGTCGAGCCCAGCCGAACCTCGTCATGATTCTCGGCGTAGCGAAGGCCATGATGCAGCAGCAGTGCATCACCGGTCATGCCGCCGGCCAGATCGTTCGCCCAAAGGCTGCCGTCGAACACACTCTTCAGCGTATCGTACGAGGTGTCGTCATACACGGCGTCAAATCCTGACGCGAGCAACGAATGCAACGTGTTTCCCGACACGATCTTCGCCGGGTCAGAGTCATAGGCCTCTGCCATCCAGTAGACGTTCGGGTTGCGACCTCGCGACCGGCTGATCATCCAGCCGAAGAACTCCGGTGGCACCATGTGCGCCATATCCACCCGAAAGGCGTCCACGCCCATGGCCTGCCACCACGAGATCACGGAATCCATAATCTGCCACGTACGCGGAATCGCAGCATCCGGACTGGCCAGCGTCGGATGCAGCGCCGTACGCGTCGTATAATCGTACCCATAATTCAGTTTCACCGTCTCGTACCAGGTGCCAAGGCTCGGCGTCCATGACGCGGTATCGTTTCCGGTAACCCGACCGAATGTGGTTTCGCCCATACCCGCCCAGTCAAAGATGCCGTCAC
>JAGWVZ010000554.1 GCA_018970625.1 Myxococcales bacterium
GCGGTCCTCTCGACGAAGGCATTCGTTCTTTTGTCGTGAAGCGCGATCACGTCTTTACCGAATACGTTCAGCCGTGGTCTCCCCTCGACGTCGTGGGCTGGGACGGCTCGGTGTATCCGTGGAAATTCCCGATTCTTGCGTTTCAGCCGCGCGCAGGGCTCACACATTTACCGCCTGACTGGCATGGAAACTTCGCGTTTCCTGGTGGTTTGATCTGTTCCTTTGTGCCTCGGGTGGTCGATTTTCATCCCGAAGCAATCCCGTGCCCTTACCCGCACGAGGCCGTCCACTGTGATGAATTTCTGTTCTATGCAGAAGGCAATTTTGTTTCTCGACGGGGCATTAGCCCGGGCTCGATATCCTTCCATCCACGCGGGATTATGCACGGACCGCACCCCGGTGCCTATGAAGCGAGTATCGGACATCGTCGCACCGACGAGCTTGCCGTCATGATGGATACCATGAAACCGCTCCGAATTGCTCGCCAGACGCTGTCCTTCGAAGACGCAGATTATCACGCCAGCTGGAAGCCCTGACGATCTTCGTCGAGGTGATGATTGCCCGGATACTGGTTTTATTTTCGTCGTGTTTCCGATTCGATACGACCTCTTTCGTAAGGTGTTGACGCATGTATCGCCTTGTCCTGCTTCGTCACGGTGAGAGTACCTGGAACCTTGATAATCGGTTTACAGGCTGGACCGATGTGCCACTGTCCGACAAAGGGCGGTCCGAGGCGGCCGCTGCCGGACGGTTAATGAAAGACGCTGGGTTTCGCTTTGACCTGCTCCACACCTCGCTGCTGAAGCGCGCTATTCACACGGCGCAGCTGGCGCTGGCCGAAATGGACCTCGACTGGATTCCTGTGGCGCGTCACTGGCGCCTGAATGAGCGTCACTACGGCGCTTTGCAGGGGCTAAACAAGGCCGAGACCGCCGCACGGCATGGCGATGAACAGGTCTTTATCTGGCGCCGTTCCTACGTGATTCCACCGCCACCACTCGACCGTGCCGACGAACGACATCCGGCAAATGACCCTCGCTATGCCGGTCTGGCTGCCGACGTTCTGCCGGGAACGGAATGTCTGGCTGATGTGGTGACCAGATTCCTGCCTTACTGGCATGACGCGATCGTGCCGCAGGTGCTTCAGGGCCGACAGCTGCTCGTGGTGGCTCATGGCAACACGTTGCGGGCTATCATCAAGCACCTGGATCGGGTTTCGGATGACGAGATCACCGAACTGAATGTACCGACCGGTATTCCGCTGGTGTACGAGCTGGATCAGCGACTGCAGGCCACTCACCGCTATTATTTGGGTGACCCCGAGGCGGCGCGTAAGGCTGCTGAAGCGGTCGCCAATCAGGCAAAGTCTCGATGAGCATGCCTCGCGCGGGTGCCTGCTCGCCGACCTGACGCAAGCAACGCACAACGCCCGCCGACACGCTGTGGCGTTCATGCCTGAACGCTGACGCCGCCTGAAGAGGTACCGGCCGCTATTTTTTGGAGCGGGAGCCGCGCTTCGAACCGGTCGGCGCCCGGACGGGCTCTGTGGACTCCAACTCGGCAGCTGCCGAGGTCGTGCGGCGGCTGCGTGAAGCCTTCGCCGCACGTGGCGCAGCCGATTGTTCTGCATGCGCTGACGCAGCGTCTGACGCGGTCACAGAAGGCGCAACATCGGCGTCGATCAATGTGATAGCTTGAGTTGGCCCCGACAGCGGTGCGTCGGAGCTCGCGTCGGTGAGGTCAGTCCAGGTTGCTGATTCTTCGTGCGGGGTTACGTCGTCTGGCCAGGGATGGTTGGGAAGGGTATCGTCAAATTGGTAGGCGAAAATGCGCTTGCCCAGCCGCTTGAGCTCCCAGAAATTCCAGACGCCGCCCACAATTCCACCCACGATTGGAATGAATCGAGCGACACTGCGCTGCGTGACGACCTGAA
The DNA here is from genome assembly GCA_018970625.1 of Myxococcales bacterium. Next base: position 1,934 of record JAGWVZ010000554.1, read on the forward strand.
CGAGGGTTCGATTGGCTACATTGATCGCCGTTCGTCGAATGGTCTGCTCAGCGACAGGTTTATCGCCGATAATCGTTGTCACGTCGGCGCGCCAGGCATCGGTGGCGAAGTAATCGGGATTGGCCATTAGCCCAATGCAGCCGTTCAGGCGTGCAGCGGCTCGCATCATAAAGGCCGCGTCCACGAGCGCAGCGGGTACGGCAAAGATCGGGCCGGTGGCCATGGCGGTTAGCGTTCCCTCGGCCAGCGAGACCAGCGAATATTCGCTGAGCATGGTTTTCGCCAGCTCACGCGGTGATGCGTTTGGAAATCGACCGCGCCGCCAGGCAATCTCGCGCCGACAATCTGCGGGGTCGACATCCATCGCCCACTCAATGACCCGGTTATAGAGAGTTTGCTGAAGATTCATACACGAGCTCCGAAATCGGCGGTGGCCATCTGACGCATGAGCGCGAGAGACAGAAGTCCAAGGCCCAGCTCAGGATGAGCGTCGAGCGCTTCTCCCTGCGCGCGGGCTGTTCGTTGTGCCTCGACGTACGGTACATTCGAGAAACTCACGTAACTATACAGGTCGCTAAACGTTTCCGGAAACGCTTTCATGAGCGCCTGTTCGGTCGCACGGCGGTGAAGAAAAGCTGGGTCGGCCACGCGCGATCTCATCTCGATGAAGTTGTACAGGGCGAGATCACGGATGGCATCGGCGTTCGGTTTGCGCGCTTGCGCGAATTCAGCGGCGCGATCGGCCAGCTCATCGTGCGTGTTCGCATGAGCCCAGGCCGCGTCCAGCAGGCGGCAATCCTCGAACGCTGCGTTCATGCCCTGTCCATAAAACGGAACCACCGCGTGTGCAGCGTCTCCAATAAGGAGCGTATGTCGCCCGACGGTCCAGGGCCAACATGAGGTATAGACCAGAGAGCTGGTGGGGTTGCGATGAAATTGCTGGGTCAGGTCAGGAATCAACGGCACCGCATCGGCGAACCAGGTGGTAAAAAATGCCTGAATCTCGTCATCCGTCCTGAGCTTTTCAAAGCAGGGACCTTCACTCTCCCAATCCAGAAACAACGTACAGGTGAATGTGCGGTC
>JAGWVZ010000555.1 GCA_018970625.1 Myxococcales bacterium
TGCGTAAAATCGTCATTCGGCGAGCGTTGATTTGCATCGTTTGGCCGCGCGCTGTCGCACTCGACCGGGTTGGTCGTGGCGACGCGGCGCCACGCGGAGTCTCGGGTCATGCGCGAACTGTAGGCGCTGGATTCGAACAGGTGTCCTTTCGGGTCATGTAGCGCTGACGGACGTCGAGAGCGCTTGCAGGGCGGTGGTTCAGTCGGGGCGAGCGTCCAAAGCTGGGCTCAGGCGTTGTGCTGAAACGTTGGGCAGCCCTGCAAAAGTGCAGATGGTGGACTCGATCCTACAGTGACGTCTCGAATGCCATCGTTGCGATCGAACACGGCGATAAAATGCAATATTGCCCGGTTCTAGCCTGCAGAAGGCGCAGCAGAGCGGACCTCTCGAGCGCGCAGGAGCGCGATGGCGACGCCGAATGAGAGGAGCGTGGTCAGCAGCAGGCGCTCGCCGCGCGTGCGGAATTGCTCGTGCTGCTGAACCTGAATTTGCTGACAGTCTTCCCATTGCGCGTCGATACTGGCGCGCCGGTCCACGCGGGCAAGCGCTTCAGCTCGCGTCACCGCCTCTTGCATTGTGTCGGTGCTCCCACCTCGTTGCCACTCGGCCTCGACTTCGGCCAGCACCGAGAGCTCGGTGAGGTCTATGGTCTGCAGCTCGGCTCACGCCACAAACGCATCGTACGTATCTGCGGGAGGCCGGAACAGTCCGGCACCAAGAATACCCATGCATGAGAATCCAACCACGATCAGGAGCAGCCCGACCACCGACATAGCGCGAAAGAGCAACCCCTGACGCACAACGCACTCTCGGCCGGCGTCAACCGGGAAAACCTTGCGTCGCAGCAGTACCGGCCCAAACGCAAAGACACTGACAAGAGCAAGCAGCGCCGCCCGAGACCGAGGGTGATTGCTCGCAAGGTTCTCCCAGAAGGCAGGCATTTCACTTGCAACGACGAAGTACACGATAAGCAGCAAGAACATCCCGCCCATGAACAGAAATGCATCGACCCCATCGAATTTTATGCTCGGAGCGAGCATTGAGGTGACTCAAAATACGTTTTTATTTCGGCCGATGCTCAGGCCGCAAACCATGAGTTACTCGTGAGGCCTTAGTGCGCTAATTGCAACGAGCGATATTGTAAACAGCACGTACGGAGAACCCTGGCATTGGTGTTCACCTGTTCACCCGCTGTGATGGCGCCGCACATCCGCGATTTCCCTTTACATCCACACAACCCCAAATACAGTCTTCCCGATTCGCGCCACGCGGCGCATTCTGCGTTCGTGTTCGCTTGCGCTCCTCGAGATCTTCGGTGGATCAGGAGCCCAGCAACAATGGCGATGAAATCATGTAGGTGCTGTATGCGCGTAGCCAGACCGACTCGGTGGACCCTTTGTCTGTTCCTTCTAGCGTCCGCGTCCTGCAGCGACGACAGCACTGAAAGCGGCACTGGAGGCGGCACTGGAGGCGGCACGGAGGAACCAGGGCAGGATGTCGTAGATGTCGCAGAGACCGACACTGCCGACGATAACGAGGAAGTATCTACGGACACAACCGATGTTAGCGGCGTCGACGGGCAGCAGGACCTGAGCGAAGATATGTCGGAAGACGCTACGACGGCTCGGATTCCGCTCGCTAACTTTCTGCCGTGCGAGGTCGACGAGGACTGCCCCAACGGCACCGGCAACTGCATCATCGAGGTGGCGCTGACGGTGGGCGCCCGCGGTACGGAAGGCACCGTGGCCCTTGCGTCCCTCGCACCGGACTGGCCCGCATCGGGAGTGTGCAGCCTCGACTGCGGAGCGAATCCCGACTTGTGTGACGACATCAGTCTGTCGCAGATCCCACCGAATATCAACACGCCGTACACGTGCATGGTCGTGGCCATCGGTCAGGCGCCGTATCCCGTTGGTGATGCGCTGCCAGACCCCTCGACGCTGGACCCCGAAGCGCAACAAGCTGGTCAGGCGTTCGGCGCGCTGTGCGTGCCGCCGCTGCAACAGATGGAGGCGTGGCCCGAGGACTTCGGGCAGCCGTGCAGCGTTGATTCTGCGTGCGGCGACGGCGCGGCGTGCTGGCTCGATGAGCCCTTCGCGCCGTCGGACATCGCGAGCCCCGATGGCGCGTGTGCGGCGACCTGCGACGCCGACGGAGGCTGCCCGGTCGGCTTCGTCTGCACCAATGCCGCCGAGGCCCCTGGGCGGTTCGCGAACGACGCAGTTGCGGGGTCGTTCTGCCTGCCGCTGCATGGCACGTTCGGAGTGTGTCGTGACGCAGACGGAGACGACTTCGGCATCGGACAGTGCTCCGGCGTGCTGGCGACGCCGCACGACTGCGACGACACGAATCCGGTGGCCTGGTTCGACGCAGACAATATGGACCATGGGTTCCCGAGGTGGTGCGGCCCGACGTTGGACGTGAACTGCAACGGGGTCCCCGATGTCGACGACCAGGTCGGTCGCCCTGACACGGGTGAAGTGCACTGCACCGGGTGTGACGACCCGTGCACGGGCGTGATCGAGGGCGGCAACGGCTCGCGGCTGTGCGGTGTCGACGCCACCGGTCCGCGCTGCGCGGCGCTTTGCGATGAGAACTGGGTCGACTGTGACGGCGTGCTGGAAAACGGCTGCGAGGTTGCGCTACTGGATACAAACAGCCTGTTCTATCCCGACTGCGACGACGACGGGATCCCCCGCGCATACGAGGCCCAGTTCGATTGTGATGGGGGGGGCGTCACCTTCGAGATCGACGGCGAAACCTGCGACGGCGTCAACGCCGTTACGTTCGACGGCGAGGTTCGGTTCGATTGTGATGACAACGAAGCGCGCCGTGCGCCTGGCCTCGCGGAGGTGTGCGACAACGTGGACAACGACTGCACGGCCACCGACGACAGCGATGGCATCGACGATCTGGCGCGCCTCGCGGAGGCGGACATCTCGTGTGCGGCCGACGCGCTCGGGACATGCGCCGCAGGGACGCTTGCCTGTCGACCGGACGAGAGCGAGGCTC
>JAGWVZ010000556.1 GCA_018970625.1 Myxococcales bacterium
TGCCCGGTCGATGCTTTGAGGTCACCGATCATCTCCAGAGGGCGGGCGTAATCGGGATCAATCAGGTCCACGCGGTCAGCCAGCGCGAGAGATTCTTCCAACAGGGCGTTGGATTCCTCGTCTTCTCCTCCAAGCGCCAGCACGTGAGCCAGATTGAGTTTCACACCAAGCGTGAGGTACGCAAACCCAACGCGCTCTGCCACGAGTAGTGCTCTGCGCAGCGCGTCCTTCGCTTCCTCCAGGTTGCCAGACTCGCGAGCGACCAACGCAAGGTTGGTCAGGGCGATCGCGGCATCAAATGGCAGCTGCAATGCTTGAAAAATGTCTACCGCCCGTCGGTAATGTTCCGTCGCAGTGCGGTAGTCGCCCCGAAATCTCGCCACGTCGCCGAGGCCGTTCAGCTGATGGGCCATTCCCCGGCGGCCTCCATGTACCTGGTAGATGTCCAACGCCTGCCGGTAGTTGGTCACTGCTTCATCCAGATTGTTGCTCATCCGGGCCAACACAGCGAGCATGGCATGACTCTTCGCGATGCCCAAAGGAACGTCGAGTCGTGTGAACCGCTCGAGCGCCTGAAGATAATAGCCGGAGGCGTTGGTGACCTCGCCAATGCCGCGCTGAACCTCGCCACTGGCCCAGTGACACTCCGCGATTCGCTTCTCGTCCTGAGCGAGCTGAGCAACCCGAAGCGCTTCATCTACCATGGGTTGAGCATCAGAAAAGTTGCCGCGATGTAACTCTACCCGCGCCGTGCCGAGCAGGGCATCCACGAACGTGCCACGAGTTCCAAGTTCTCGCGCCACCTCTACCGCCTCCCGGTAAAGTGCTGAGGAGTGAGAGAAATCACCGAGGACAAAAGAGATTCCGGCCAAACCAACCCGAGCTCGCAGCTTCTCGTCAGGAGTGGCGGCGCTTCCGTTCAAAACCGCACTGTATTTCTGCTGCGCCTCCGCATAGTGACCGAATCCTACATGCAAGGCAGCAGCCTTGAGCTGTAACGTGGCGCGCTGGCCCGAGAAATCGGCCGACTCGTCTCCGATCTCCTCGATAAGGCTGAGGCTGCGTTCAAGATACGTCATGGCATCATGAGGCCTATGACTTCGCTCGGCCACATCGGCCGCGATTCGTGAATACTGCAGCTCACGACTTCGATCCCGTGCGGCGGCAAAGTGCTGCACCAGCTCTGCGGCGGCTTTGTCACTCTCTTTGCCCAGCACCTCAAGTTTCGCTTCTGCAGCAAAGACATGAAGTTTCCGCGTCGTTCGACGATTTCGCAGTCGCTCCAACACGACGTCGCGAATCAGAGACGTGGGAAACGAGAGAATGTCATCTTCTCGCGTCTCGGTCATACGCAGCAGCTCGAGATCAAGTAGCGCGTCCACATCTTCATCAACCGATTCCAGCAGGTCGGACCGGTTCTCCATCTGCAACATTCGCTCAAGAACCGAAAACCGGAACGAGCGACCGAGCACGGCGGCACGATCCAGCAAAGCATGGACACGTTCGCCCGAGCCGCTCTTACGACCGACCTGTTCAATGCGTAGTCCGATGATATCGGCCAGCCCGGGTGGGAGGACCTCGCCCACATCCACACCTCGACGTGGACGCAAACCATTGGGCGTCGACTCCAGCAGCCTCTCTTCAGACAAGTACCGGATCAATTGAACCAGGTGCATCGGGTTGCCACCAGTTCGGCTGATCAAGGCATCGGAGAGGGCTTGCGATGCGTCAATCATGCTGCGAATGAGCGCCAGCGCGTCGCTATCTTCCAGTCTGTCCAGCTGCAGTCGATACACCGTATCGCCGTGGAACCGGGACACCCGCCCCAGAGTATCCTCCAGAGGAACATTTTCCATGTCTTCTGGCTGAATCGTGGCCACAATGACGACGCGAGCCTTACGGTGCGCAAATTCGGATGCCAGGAACTCCACGAAACTCGCTGCCTCGGGACCGGCCCAGTGAAGGTCATCGATGACCAGGAGAATGGGACGAAACTGGGAGGTGTGTTCCAGAATTCGAAAGAGTAACTCCCACAGCGCCTCGGTACGATTCGCAGCCGAGCTGGCCTCTGTATCGCTCGCCCGCATCGCTGGTCGCAGGAAGGCGACCAGCCGCGCAGCATCGCGCGGGTCTGCCAGTCCCCAATCTCCGAGGCGGCGCGTGATGGCAGCTGCGAGCCGTCCACCCTCGACGCCGCGAGTGTCGAGCAGCATGTCAAACGCATCGCGAAAGCCACGCAGCCCGCGTTCGCCATCGCGGTGAAACGCACCGAACGCATGAGTGGCATCAAACTCGTTCTGGAGCTCCTCGCGTAACCAGTTAGCCAGCGTGGTTTTGCCGAGGCCCGCTTCACCCTCAATGGTCACAAAGACGCCCCGGCCACTTACCAGCGCTCGCTCTGCGGCATCCAGTAGTCGCGCACGGTCCGACGCACGTCCGACGACGCTGGAGGCTGTCGAACGCACGGATGGTGTTGTGCTGGTGATTGGATCGTCGGAGTCAAACCCTTCTGGCACGCCCTGATCTTCTCGCAAGGTGTGATGGCCCTCGTTCAGGGGTTGTCTTGCTGACGTGGAACGCTGACTCGGCGAAGCCAGTTGCGACGCCGCAGCATTGTGGGCGCCGGTGGCTGCGATAAAATCGAGAGAGCGCAGGCGAGTCCGGAAAGACGCCGAACTGGCAACGCGCTCACGCGGTGACTTTTTCAGGGCATCGGTGATCAGGACGTCCAGCCCGGGCGGTATGTGTAGACCTGCCAGAGGTACGATTGGCGGAACCTGGGCGCTCACCTGCGCCATCATGACGTCCATCGGAGTTGGGCCGTCGAACGCATGACGTCCGGTGACCGCCCAGTACAGCATCAGCCCCACGTTGTAGAGGTCGACTGTCGTCGTCAGGTGCCGCTCACCACGTGCTTGTTCAGGAGCCATAAAATGAGGGGTTCCAACGACACGTCCATTGCCAGTCGTTTCACCGTCGTCCGACCAGTCCAGTCCGTGCCCCA
>JAGWVZ010000557.1 GCA_018970625.1 Myxococcales bacterium
GCTCGGCGGGTTCGGGTGCCGCTGCTTGTGCTTCAGGCCGGCGACGATCGGCTGGTGGATGGTGCCGCGGTCGCTCGTTGGTGTCGTCTTGTGCCACGTTGTGAATTGGACGTCATTCCAGGCGCGTTCCATGAGGTGTTGTTTGAAGTGGATGGAAAGCAACATGTGGAACGCATTCTGAACTGGCTGGATGCTACACTCGAAGCAGCCGGGGAGCGATGAAGGTGCTTCGCGGTGCACCTGGTCTGCTACTTGGGGCGCTTTGGCTTGGCTATTCGACGACCGCGTGCGAAGCCGAAGAGGTGGTTGCGCAGGTCGATCAACCGTTGGCTGAAGTCATGGCTGAAGCACTCCGGGACGGGGTTGAGGCCGACAATCCCTGGATACGTGCCGAGACGCTGCGACTGATGGCCCTGTCGGGCTCGCCGGAATGGGTGGCTACGCTTCGGGCTGGATTACAGGATGCTCATCCAATGGTCAGGGTGATGGCGATCGAGGCGCTTCTACCTGCTGGCGACGCAGAAGCACAGTCGGTGGCGTTGACGCTCCTGGTTCAGGGCGACGCAGACGCCAAGTCGCGACTTCTGGATTTGTTTCTTTCGCGAGGGACAACGGAGTTTCAGGCTCACGCATCAGCGATGCTACTGCGTGACGGAGCCCCCGAAATTCGTCGTTCAACGCTGCTTCAGATCCGGGAACACGGTGTGGCGATCGAGCCCGCTCTTCGTGAGCAGCTTATTCATGATCTGGATACTCGTGTTGCCGATGCCGCATTTGGATGGCTTGTGACAGCAGACCCGGCTGCCGCGCTAGACCGTGTGCAGACTGGTCTGCGCAGTTCAGACACCGATGTGCGTCGACGAGCGCTTGAATTTTCGCGCCATATGGCGACGGCAGACCTCTGGCCCACCATGCGCGCCTACCTGCGTGCAGGCGATTCGCAGAGTCGATTCGCAGCGGAGTGTGTTCTGGGGCAGTTGGGCGATCCCAGCGTTGAAGAAGCGCTGCGTACGGTTATACTGACGGGGTCGGCGAGTGATGCAGCACTCGCGCTGCGTTCAATCAGTCATATTCGCACCGAACGCGCGCAGACTCAGGTTGAGCGACAAATCCACGATCCACGTCAGGAGGTTCGCGAGGCAGCGCTGGATATCCTTCTGGAGCGACAGGTGCCACCGTCGGTGGTCGAGCCATTTCTCGCAGATGAGGATCCTTCATTGGGCACGCGAGCGCTCGCCTGGATGATCGCATCGGACATCAACTGGGTCGTGAATCGGATTGAGCGCATGCTGGCGATCGAGGAGAACGTGATTCACGTGCTGCGCTCTCTGCATGAGGCGAGCGACCAACCGGATAAAACAGCGTTGCTCAGTCAGTTAGCACCGCAGCTCGATGCGCTGTGCGACTCACCGAACGTTGAGATATCGCACCTCGCGTCGCGGTTACGGCTTCAAGCGTCCACCCCGCCACCCTTACCGTCTGGCGCGGAGTTGTGGCAACCTGGGCGGATGTACGCAACGACTGAGTCGCTGATTACAACGGCCGGCACAGAACATGGCGATTTTCTGGCGGGGGCTGCGAGGCACGATCTGCTGATGGTGCGTGTGGCAGCTGCGATTGCCATTCGGCAGTTGGGTCCGGCGTTTCATGGCAACTAGGCGTTCCACGAAGTGAAGTGGCTCTCCTTCAGGCCAACGCGCCCTGCGAAAGAATCACAACAACCCCTTCCGCGTGCATTGCCGCGTGCACTTTGTTCCATGGACAACTGCGCATGTCAGGAGCCGACGTGACATCGAAGCAGTGTCGAAGCGATTGTGGGTGCGGCACGGCATCGACGGGGAGCACGACGACGACCGATCCGAGCGCGGCGATCTAGAAGCGCCCACCCACGGTGAGAACAGCGCCACCCCTGCGCGGCGCAAAGGCAATTCGCGAGGGGCGCGGGGAGGCCATGGCAGCGACGTCGTTTGCGGGAGCCGTTGCAAAGAAACCGATTCCGGTGCCCGCCGCGAGACCGCCAACCACAGCGAGCGCCGACCCGATGGCCGTGGTTTCGTAGACAGAGGCGCAGGCCGAAATCGGTCCTTCGGCGCAGCTGGAGTTGCCATCCATAGCGAGCGCGACCACACCTCCAATGAGCAGCGCAGAGCCTGTTCCGACGAGAATTCCGCCGACGGAGCGCTGATTGAACGCCACTGGATTGGCGGAAGCATCATTGCTTCTGCCTCGCGCGACCTCAGCCAGATCGGCATAGACTGTCAGTCTGGAGTCATCTGGAGCCACGGTAATGGCCCGTTCCATGGGTACCCGGCCACCGGCCTGTGCTGTGATGGTAAGGCGTTGTGGCGCGACGGCGATCGTCTGCGAGCCACGGCCGATCGAGAGGCCGTTAACGAACACCTCGGCAGACTCGGGCTGAACATCGACACGCAGTTGGACATCACCCGGCAGGAACGCCGGGGCAGGCGTGACAGCCTCTACCTCAACGACCTCGGCTTCATCGACTTCCGGATCAGCCTGTTGAGCTTCGGCATCGCCCTCACCCTCGGGGGCTTCTTCTTCAGCCTGCGGCGGCTCATCTGATGAGTCTGACTGGTCGTTCCCGGATTCGGCCGGTGGATCGACAACGGCTACGGACACAGGTTCCGTGGGTCCCGACGAGCGTGTTGCGGGCAATGCCACTCGCGACGCGACGGTGGTCGCCGTGAAGGCGAAACCGTCACGTGCCTCGTCGAACGGACAGAATGTACAGTCGTAGATCTCTTCGCCGAGCACTTCACCGGTGTTCAGGTCATAGAGTGTGACGCGCATGTCGTAGATTTCGGATGCTGCGTAGACGTAGGCCTGAACGCCCAGATGCGCAGACACGATCAACCCTGCTGCAGCGGCACATTCGGCATCGGCACACGCAGCAGCGTCACCGAGAAGTTCACGGGTCTCAGCTTCGGTACGAACATCAGGCTCAAATGCTTCGTCGAGCGCTCCCGTCAGAGCATCG
>JAGWVZ010000558.1 GCA_018970625.1 Myxococcales bacterium
GACTCACCATCCGCGCCGTGGATGTCGTCACCTTCGACTTTGATGACTTCTCGCGCTCTGCGCTGCGACAGCGTAACTGGCGCGCCGCGTCCACCGCGTTCGCAAACTTCGTGTTTGCCGCGCCACCTGTCGAACCCCCCGCCGAGCCCTAATCCGCGCTTCGGAAGGGCAGGGCGGCGTTACGCTCACACGCTGAAGTTCGGAACACCCACCGCCCACGGAACCACCTGATTCACGCACTCTTCGAGCGACAGGCGGTTGGTTTCAAGCACCACCTCGGCATACACAGGCTCCTCGTAAGGGCTTGATATGCCAGTGAATTTCGGGATTTCTCCGGCGCGCGCCCGCTTATAGAGTCCCTTCACGTCGCGCTGCTCGCACACCTCCAGCGGCGTGTTCACATACACCTCGACGAAATCGCCCGCATCAAAACGATCGCGCACACCGTCGCGCTCTACCCGGAACGGCGAGATCATGGCCACCAGCACCACCAGCCCCGCATCGACCATCAGCCGTGCCACCTCGCCCGCGCGACGAACGTTCTCCTTGCGGTCGGCTTCGCCAAACCCAAGGTCGCTGCAAAGGCCGTGGCGCAGGTTGTCACCATCGAGCAGGTACACGGCCCGACCCAGATCGTGCAGTCGTGATTCCAGCGCGGTGGCGATCGTCGATTTCCCGCTTCCCGACAGCCCTGTCAGCCATACGAGTCGGCCTCTTTGTCCCAGTAATCGTTCCCGATCGTCTCGGGAGACAAACTGCTTTTGCCACACGACGTTGGAAGATTTCGACGGTTCGCTCACGAGGACTCCTTCGCTTCAAAATGCGCCGTGGGGATAGCACACCCCCCGGTCTGTGACTACGACTGCGGCCCACGCGGCTCACATTTACGGAAACGACCATGAAAACGACGATTCATCGCAGCGAGAACCTCGTCATCAACCGCTGTGATGACACCGACCGACTGGAGCTGGAGATTCGCTTTCCCTCGTCGTTCGCCCGCGGTACCTGCGACGCGCGATGCCCCCGCTGTGGCGCGCCAGGTCGGGCAGGGCACTGGGAACTCGAAGGACCCGACGGACGCGGCAACACCGTGTTCTTCTCGTGCAACGCCGACCTGTCGTGCGACAGCTCCGATGGACTTACCTTCAACTGGACGCAGGAGGTATTGTTCCCCGACGGCTGGCAGGAGAAGTAGGACGCAGGGTCAGTCGTCGAGCAACGAGATCTGCACGGGGTCGTGCTCGTGTTCTTCCTGCGCCTGCTTCATGGCGCGCGGCAACTCGATAGGGCGCCCCTTTACCGGCACGCACCGGGTAATGCGGTTCAGACGAAAGGTGCGATACGCCTGACGTGCGTGGCAATACCCATACACATACGTCTCGGCATCAATCCGTTCGGGCGTGACGCGACGCGTGTTCATCTCGCCCCGTTGCCGCGAAAAATAATCAATTTTGACGTCGAATCGCTCGACGATCGCGGCCTGCATGCGCTCAAGCACGCTCGAGTCCGGGTCATACAGAATGGTGTCGCCCTCGCGTCGCACGACGCGTTCCGGGTGGGCCGCGTCGTGCGAAGGTCCAGCCATCCAGCGTAACAGCTCGTATGCCTCAATCTCGAGGTTCATGACCTCGCGCGACGACAGCTGCGTGGTCAACTTGCTCACCAGGCGCTCCACCATGGGTTCAGGCAGGCGAGACTGACCGAACTCGGCCAGCTTTCGCAGCATGAGCGCTCCCACGGCGGCGCAGGCGATCTCGTCGTTTGCGTCCAGTCGCACCGTCGAGCGGGTGGCGGGCACGGGCCCAATGTCGCCGGCAGCGAGCTCGCGCGGCTGCCGGTCGGCCAGTCGGTCATTCAGGCCCTCAAGAATCCTGCTTCGATTGGTCTGAGATTCGGTCATACGACACCCGGCGAGCATCCGTGTGGAGAGATGCGACTTATGCTGAACCAGTTTTCAGTTATTCGCAAGCGGAGCGCGCGAACGCAGCCTGTTTTCAGGGCGTTGCACGACCCGACGCCTCGCCCGGACTGGCCGCTGGCGTTGTTCCGGGTTCGGCAGCGGGCGGCAGCGCCGGAATCGTGCCGGGGTTCGAGGGGGCGTCGTGGCTGCCTTCGACGTGCGTGTCCCCCTCTGGTGCCGCAGCCTCATTTGTGTTGGCGCTGCCTTCGCGAGCCGAAGGGGGCACAAAAATGTTGGCGTCGGGCGCGATGCCCAGATCGATCAGGAGCAGTGGTTCGGCAAGCAGGCCCTGCAAATCGTTGTGGTTGGCGTGCTGCAGGTGTCTCAGGTCGGCGCTCCACACAACCTGTGTGGACTCGGCACTCTGTGTGTTTGCAGCGTCGCCAGCGGAGACCGCATCGTGCGACACCACCACGTGCAGTGGTTCTGACGGTGGCGCGGTCAGCGGCTCACCCGGCACGTCGCGTACCTGCACGTGCAGGGTCTGTTCGGGGCCGGCCTCGATGGTGACATCGGTGATGCTGCCTGTCGCGCCCCACTGCGTGTGTGCCCATGCGGAGTGGAGCCCTGACTGCGCGGCGGTGTAGGTCGCGGCCGTGACCGGCCAGCGACTGAGCACGAGCGCACCGGCGTCGATCTGGCCGACCTGCTGCGCCGGAAGCGGACCGCCGAGCGCCGACCAGCTGCGGTTCCACGAGGTGGACTCGACACGCCATGGCCTCGCGGTCTCGACGGCGAGCAGCTCACCGACGGCAATATCGCGCACGCGGGTTCCGGCAAACGGGGTATTGAACAGCACGAGGACGTCGGCCTGGGTGTTGTACAGGCGCTGACCGAGCTGACGAATGGAGTCGTACATGGCGTCGTCGTCGGGCCAGAAACCGTTGTTGCCGGGCCACTTGACGGCGAGCGCGACGTCCAGCGCGACCACACGCACATGGCGGGCGGCGGTGTCAGGTCGCGGGTTGCCTTCCAGATTCACCAGCTCGCGCATACGGGCTTCGCGGCTGTCGCCGGGAGCCACACTCC
>JAGWVZ010000017.1 GCA_018970625.1 Myxococcales bacterium
CAGCTCGGCTGGCGCCGACGGCAGGGGCGGTTCGTACGACGGCGCAAAGAAATCCACATACAGTGAATTTCCGAGCTCAATAATGCCGTCGATGATCTTCGTCAGCTGCTCGTGCATGCCGGACTCAATGATGTCTTCGATGCTTCGGTCCACGAGGATATTCTGCACTGAGCCCAGAGCGGCCTGTGAACGAAGAGCGCGCGGTTCGGGGTCCAGGCTCTGCACCAGTTGCAGGCACTCATCGACCTTGTCGAGACAGTACAGAACGGAGCGGGGCAGCGAGTGGTCAAGCAACAGGAATCGGGCCACGCGATAGCCGCGGACGGTGCCCCGGTTGCGCTTGAAGAACGATTCGTAGGCACCACAGGCGAGCAGAATCTGCACCCAGGTGACCATGTCGGTAGCGTTATCGAGCTTGTCGAGACGCGTGGGGCCCAGCGCGTGGTGTCGGACGTCGAGAATACGGGCCGTCTGGTTGGCCCGCTCCATGTACATACCGAGGTTCATGAACCACAGCGGCTCGGTGTCGGGCATGGTGCCCACGACGGCGCCGCGGAACTGGTGACCGGCGTCGCGCATGTGGCGATAGAAACCCGCGGGGTCGTCCCGCCAGGCGGTGCGGGACGCCGGAGCGTCCATCCACAACCAGGTGGCGTTAATGGACTCCCACGTCTCGCGGCTGATGGTCTCGCGGATGATGCGGGCATTTTCGCGGGCCCACTTCACGCAGGAGTAAATCGACACCGGGTTCTGGGTATCCCAGGTGAGGTAGTCGAGCACGTCGTCCTGCCGCGCCGATGCATCCACACCGTAGCGCTGCACAAACTGGGGGTACTCACCGGCCACCACCAGCAGCGGCGTCCACCGCTGCTGAACCGGCAGCTCGCCATCGAGTCCACCGCCCGAGGTGACACCCAGAATTCTCGCCATGCTCTCGGCGCGCTCCATATGGCGCTGCAGCCAGTATCCGCCTTCAGCGACACGTGAAATCATGCTTCCCCTCCCAGTACCCAGGTATCTTTCGAGCCTCCACCCTGACTGGAGTTCACGACATACGAGCCCTCCTTCAGCGCGACGCGGGTAAGCCCGCCCGGCAGTACCCAGGGGTCGTCGTCAGACATGATGATGTAGGGGCGCAGGTCGACGCGTCGCGGCACCATGTGACGCCCATCCCACACCGGACAGGTGGACAGCTCGACCAGCGGCTGCGCGATGTAGGCTTCCGGCGATGCGCGCAGCACCGACGCAAACTCTTCGCACTCCCGGGTAGACGCCGTGGGTCCGACCAGCATGCCGTAACCACCAGCTCCGTCCACCCGCTTGACGACCAGCTGCTTCAGGTTGGCGAGCACGTGCGACAGCTCGCGGGGATTGCGGCAGCGCCACGTGGTCACCTGCTCAAGAATCGGGTCTTCATTCAGGTAATAGCGAATGAGGTCATGCACATAGGGGTAAATGGCCTTGTCATCGGCGACGCCGTTTCCGATGGCATTCATGAGCGTGACGTTGCCGGCCGCATAAGCGCCGAGCAGCCCGGGGACACCCAGCATCGAGTCTGAACGGAACACTCTGGGGTCCAGAAACAGGTCGTCGATGCGGCGATAAATGACGTCGACGTGCTGCAGACCGTGGGTGGTCTTGACGTACACGCGATCGTCGATGACCTCGAGGTCGGAGCCCTGAACCAGCTCGGTTCCACTGCGACGCGCCAGAAAGCCGTGCTCAAAATAGGCGGAGTTAAATGGGCCTGGCGTCAGGATCACAGGGCGGTCGTATCCGCGTGGCGACAGGGCGGTCATGGCCTCGCGCAGCTTCACGGGGTAGGCTTCGACGGGCAGCACATTCAGCTTTTCGAACGCTCGCGGAAAAGCGCGCTTCATAACCGCTCGGTTCTCGAGCACGTACGACACCCCCGACGGGCATCGCAGGTTATCCTCGAGCACACGAAACACACCTTGACCGTCTCGAACCAGGTCAATGCCCGAAATGTGCACATACACGCCGCCGGGCGGCCGTATGCCGCGCACGGCGGGAATATATCCGGAGCACGACTCCACCAGCTCGCGGTCCACCACACCATCGCGCAACACCCGCTGCGCACCGTAGATGTCGGCGATAAACGCATTCAGCGCGACGACACGCTGCCTCAGACCTCGCTCGACGTGCTTCCAGGAAGCGGGGTCAACAGGGCGCGGCATGAGGTCGAACGGAAAGATTTTTTCGACCCCCCGTGAGTCACTGTACACACTGAACGTAACACCGCCCTGCACAAACGAAGAATCGGCAAGCACACGCTTGCGTTCCAGGCCGTCCGGCTCAAGCGAACCCAGACCATACAACACCTTGTCGATCGCAGGCTGTAGCGTGTCATCAGCCCGAAAATACTCGTCAAAGGTGTCTGGCGGTGGGGAATAATGGCCAAAAACCTCGCTGGAAGGCTTGCTGACCGACGATGAATCCGAAGCGACAACTCTTTCCGTCACGGGTACTTCCCTTGTCTCGGAGTGCCGGGTGACCCTACCACGCAAGAACCCGCGGTAGAAGAATTTCGTTGTCTGAGGTCCGTCACCTTCCTTGACAGCCGCGACGACCCACCTAGGCAGACCGCTCGGCGCCGACACACCGGAATGCGCCGGCAGCGGGACCGCTGTTGACCCCACGCACGACCGTCTGAGCCATGCGAGGCGCAGCGCGCAGCGTGTGGCGCTGAGGGCGGTCAGCGCTTCACCGACCGAATCGCCCCGAATGAGCAGCGGCAAGCGCTTACATGGAGAGTCCATGCCTGGTGAGACACCGCGAGTGAGGTTCGTGATGACGAGGAATCTTCCCACTTATGCAGAACCGCCGCGTATGTGGGTGGCTGGGCTGTTGGGGACGCTGTATTTTTCGCAGGGCCTGCCCTTTGGATTCTTTACGCAGAGCCTTCCCGTACTGCTGCGTGAGGCGGGCGTGTCACTCGCGGGCATTGGTCTGGTGAACCTGCTGGCGCTGCCGTGGGCGCTCAAGTTCCTGTGGGCGCCGCTGGTGGACCGCACCGCTCCGGGACCCGGTGGAAAACGCCGTTGGATTTTGCCGTTGCAGCTGCTGACCGCGCTGGCGTTGCTGGCTTGCGCGGCCATGGAGCCCGAAGGCGGTATGCGCGCCATTCTGGGGATTGTGTTGTTCGTGAACCTGATGGCGGCAACGCAGGACATCGCGACCGATGGTCTGGCCGTGGACGTGTTGTTGCCGAGGGAGCGAGGGTGGGCGAATGGTCTGCAGGTGGCGGCGTATCGCGCCGGCATGGTGGTGGGCGGCGGTGTGATTCTGATGCTGCTGGAGCGGCTGGGCTGGCGATGGTCCATGGTGGGCATGGCGGCCGTGCTGTTGCTGGCGACGTTGCCGATTTGGCGGTGGCGTGCTCGCGGGAGCGACGAGGTAATGTCACACGCAGCGGCCGATGCGGACCACCGCCCTGCCCCCGGTGCGGCGCGATGGGGCTTCTGGCATCGCAACGGCGCGGTGCCGCTGTTTGTGCTGGTCGTGACCTACAAGGCGGGCGATGCGATCGTGGGCGCGATGATTCGACCCTGGATGGTGGATCGCGGCATGAGCATGACCGAGATCGGATTTGTGCTGGGGACGGTGGGCTTTGTGGCGGCGCTGGCGGGCGCCATGACCGGTGGCGCGCTCATCCATCGTCTGGGCAGGCGAACGGCGCTCGTCGCGTTCGGATTTGCGCAGGCGGCCTCGCTGACGGCGTTCTGGGCTTGCGCGGTGACAGCGCCGCCCGCCGCCTGGGTGCTTGCCGGCATCGCTGTCGAACACTTTGTGTCCTCGATGGCGACCGCTGCGCTGTTCACGTGCATGATGGACTGGACGCGGCCGCAGTTTCCCGCGGGCGATTATACGATTCAGGCGAGCGCGGTGGTCGTTTCGTCGGGCGTGGCTGCGGCGCTGAGCGGCGCGTTGGCTCAGCACCACGGGTATGGCCTGGTGTTTGGGTTGGGAGCGTTGGTGTCTGTGATGGTCACCAGCGGGGTTCTGTTGTTGCCGTCATCGTGGTTTATATCGCGTCCGGAACGCATCGGGGCTTCGACGATGTGATCGCATGGCTGCGGTGCTGTGCATTTACCGGCACATCACAACCGTCCCTCTGCAGCCTACAGGCATAACGGCTTGATAACTTCAGGTCTCTCTCGCAACAGAAATACGCCGCCATAAACGTGAACGAAAAGTCATATTATTTATCTGCGAGAAAAATGGTGTGGTCTGAAATTCAGGTATTGAATCCCGCCGAAAAAGCTGAAAAGCGGTGCCGCAACAGACCTGAAACCACCCTGTATGCAGGATGCGGGCATGGAAACGGCAACGAACACGTCCTCTGACATATCGCCGCTGGCACTACGCGGGTTCGAGCGGATCGCGGTACCCGCATTGAGCTGGTGGAACCGACAGACGATCGGAAAGCAGCTTGCTCAAAAGACCATCAATGAGATGAATGCGGCGTGGATTCTGGCCGTGATGAAGAATCTGCTGCAGGTCCATCACGAGCAGCCGGTGCTGTCACTGCACGCTCCCAAAGGGGTGATTCTGGTGGCCAACCACCTGTCTTTCTTTGACATGTACGTTTGCGCCAGCTGGATGCAGCGCCATACGTCGCTGGTGGGCCACGTGTATTTTCCCGTGCGCTCCGAATATTTCTACACCCGCCCCGACGGCATGCTGCTGAACATGGCTATCAGCGGTGGTTCCATGTGGCCACCTGTATTTCGAGACGGCGAGCGGCGCGAGCTGAACGAACAGGGCATTCGGCAGCTCGTGCAACGCTTTTCACCCGGCGCCATTGTGGGATTCCACCCTGAAGGCCGCCGCAATCAGGGCGACGACCCGCACGTGCAGGCGCCCTCGCGCGCTGGTGTTGGCAAAGTGATTCTGCAGTGCGACCCCGATGTCGTGGTGCTGCCCTATTTTATTATCGGGCTGTCGAATCGATTTGCCGACGAAATTACCCGCGGCTCCCGAAGAGCCGGCCAGCGAGGCCAGGCGGTGCGCCTCTGGTTCGGCGAACCGCAGCGTGCAGGTGAACTGCAACCGCTGGGTGACGCTCGAACCATTACCGACCGGGTCATGGCCAGCGTTGCCGACCTGGCCCGGCAGGATCGCGACGCCGGCACTCCCATGTGCTGAGCAGGCCGCGGGTAAAGGTCTGAGCGCAAACCTCCGCACAGGCGCCGCGCCCACAAACCACTCAGGCGCTACGCACCGGAATCAATTCGGACCACCGTCAGCCGACGCCCGGTATCTGTGACCACCACCTCGTCATCGACGCCGGCCCCCATGAGCGCGCGTCCCTGAGGAGCCTGCGGAGTCACCACGACCACGGCCACACCGCACACCTCGACACGGGTGCCACCCGCTGCCGGGCCCAGAAAAAGCCACGCCTCCTCACCGTCCCCGTCGCGCACCGCCACGAGGCAGGGTCCATCAATCGCGTCGCGAGCGACCGGAATCGAAGCGCGCAGCCGCTCAAACAGCGCCAGATTCTTCTGCAGGTCCAGCTGCCGGCGATTCTGCGCTCCCGCCAGATACGACGCCTCGGTGGCACGGGTATCGTATTTGTTTTCGGCCTTGCTCTGCTCGCTCGTCGCTTCGTCGCGCGCGATATTTACCTGCGCGGTCGCCACCGCGAGCTCATCCCCAAGCCGTTCAACAATCGCCTGTAATACGGCTCGCCACGTAGGCGGCATGGAGAGCACACACGTCATGCGATTTCACCGCTCAACACAATCGGCCCGGTCGATGAGGCCAACCCACCGACTCACCGGCGAGGCCGGACACCGTTGAGCACCTCTACCACCTCTGCCGCGTCACCGATATCCACGAAATCCACAGCGATCACATTTGGCAGCCGCGACTGCTCTGCCGCGCACTCCTCGGCGCGCGCCAGAAGCACCTCGTACGAGTTGGCCTCGGGTGCAAAGAACGGGTCCGGAAGCGGATTGGATACCCAGTGGTTCATCAGGAACAGCCCGTTGTCCTGACTTCCCCGGTTCAGCTCGCAGCTAAACTCCTGCACCGAACCAAAACTGTACGGCGTATCAAAGTACACGTCCCAGGCCGGCAGGACCACCGGCGTCGACGTCCGACCCGACTCCACCGTCAGCAACACGCGCTGCCCTGCTCCAATCAGCTCGCGCAGCGTCGGCCATTCGCCGTCCGCCGGGGGCAGAATGGCCATGTCAGCCAGCCCGCTCGCCTGCACCAGCGTCGCCATGTCGGCAGCATCCACGTCATCCTCAAAGATAAAGGCCATCACGTCGTCGGGATGCTCGTTCAGGAACGACACAATCCCGGACAGCTGTTCCGTGGCGTCGCTCGAACCAAATCCGCAGCTGCCGTGGCAAAACAGCAGGCGATCGTCCTCGCGATACACGTCGATCAGCATCGCGCGAACCCCGAGTGCCAGCTGGTCAGGAATCGACAGGTTGTGATTCGGCGCAATAAAACCGTCGGCCGCGTTGGCCATGGCGTTGTGCGTGCCCAGCAACACCACCTCGTCGAACCTGCGATCACAAAGCTCTACAAAGCCATTACACCGCTTTTCCGCCTCCACCACGTCGTCGGCAACGTCATCGCCCGCTGCGTCTGCAGAGCCATCGGACGACGTCTCGTTCCCACCATCCGGCACGTCCCCAACGGCGGTATCCACGCCGACATCGAGATCGTCTGCGCCAGCGGCGCCATCATCAGACACGCCACAGGCAGCCATCGCCAGACACATCATCACACAGGGTGGAACGCGCATACGCAAACGATTCACAGCAATTCCGGGATACATGAGCGTGACTTCAGGCAGACTGACACAGACCTGTAACACTCATGTCACACATTGTCAGCCCCCTGGTCACCACCCCGAATGTCAGGAACCTTCACGCACACCTCCCGAAGCGCGATGACCCGGCGACGCACGTTGTAAAACGGTGCTTCCGCGGGCCACGGCATTCCTACCGGTAACTCCCCCGGCGGTGCTCGCAGCCCTCATCAGGCGGCATTCCTAACGGCGGCGCAACAGCTTGCGCGAGCCCTTGCCACCACGCGCATCCATCGAAATCTCGACCGGCGGCGCCTCTTTGTCGCGGCGACGCTGACCCGTCGTACGATGCGGAACCAGCGCGCTCGTATCACGATCGAACACCGCGATGGTCTCGACGTGACTCACGTGCGGAAACATGTCCAGCGGCTGCGCCCATCGCAGCTTGTATCCAGCCGCGGCAAGCAGGGCGGCATCACGCCCCAGCGACTGTGGATCGCACGAGACGTACACCACGCGTCGGGGCCGCAGCTCGTCGCCCACACACCGCAGCACAGCCGGGTGACACCCTTCGCGCGGCGGGTCGATGATCACCGCTTCTGGTCGCCGTTCCCGGTCCTTCGCCAGGCTCCTGATTTGCCCCTCGGCCGATCCGGCAATGAACGTCACGTTCTCGACATGGCGCAGCTTCGCGGCAATTCGGGCGTCTGTGATGGCTGCCCGGTTCTCTTCCACGCCGGTCACGTGCGACACGCGCGGCGCCATCGCCAACGTGAACAGTCCGACTCCACAATACAAATCAAGCACTCGCGCCGTGTTGGGAAGGTCTTCCAGGGCCAGACGAACCTGATCGATCAGCGCGGTGAGCCCAAAACGCGACGTTTGAAAGAAAGCGCCCGGCGACATCACATACTCCGCGCCCCGCACCTGCGCGTGCAGTCGGGCATGGCCGGCGACCATCAGCGTCTCGGGGCCGAGCAGCTGATGCCCCGGAACCCGGTGGATGTTCAGGCTCACGCCATCGGCGCCTGCCTCCATGATCGCCTGCACAAACGCGTCGCGCTGCGGAAAATCAGGACGCGCGACAATCACCACCACGTGTACGCGCTCGGTGCCGGGCGCTGTACGAATCAGCAGCGCACGAAACACGCCCTTCCGTTCCTTTTCACGCCAGGGCGCAATGCGCAGCGCCGAGGCGATCTCGAAGATGCGGAACATCATTGTCGTACCGAGCGGGTCCTGCACCGCACACTCGGTGATCGGCACCCGATCATGGCTATGCGACTTGAAAAAACAGGGCTTCAGGTCGCCGATGGTGCCGCCCACCTGCACTCCGATCTTGGTGCGCTGTCCCCATGGCTCAGGCGCACCGATGGTGTCGCGCACCTGCAGCAGCCCGGCAGGAATCGCCTCGCGAAGTGCCTGCCGCACCACATTGGCCTTGTGTGCCAGCTGCGCCGCGTAGCTCAGGTGCTGCAGATCGCATCCACCGCAGACCCCGTAGTGAGGACACACAGGTTTCACGCGGTCTGCTGACGCCTGCTCCACCCGCGTAAGGCGCGCCATGACCCCACGGGCATCCACGTGCGTGACCCGCGCCCTGCCCACTTCGCCCGGCAGCAGGCCCACCACGCGCACCTGATCGGGGCCGACGAACGCACCGGTCGCACCCTTCTCAAACAGCTCGGTACCCTGCACCTGCACGTCGCTGCCCACCCGCAGCTGCGGGGCGCTCTGCACTTCGGTCTCGGGGCGCGGTCGAGAGCCAGCAGAACGACCAGCGCGAGGGGCTGCAGAGGAGGGGCGACGAGGCGGTGCCATGAAACTACCGAATGCAAAGGCCAGAGTTGGCGCGTGCATAGCCCATTTCGCCTCAACAGGTGAGAAAAGAGGCCGTCCACCATGCCATTCGGTGGCAACGCCCGTCGCCGGTGCTGGCGACTGCCTCTTGCGCCGCGCTGTGCCACCGCTATAGCCGCGGCCCGCGCCATGCCGCAGCATGGGCCTTTCGCCTCTGGATTCCCGTGGTTGCCGCTCTCTCTGGCGCTGAACGCAAATCGTTACAAGTCGAGCTGTTACGGCTGGCCATGCCGGTGATGCTGCACGGCCTGGTCGCGACCGTGGTCTTTTTCACGGACCGTTTGCTGCTGGGGAACTACTCGCGTGACGCGATCGGCTCCATGGGGATCAGCGGTCCTTTGCTCTGGTCCGTATTCACGATTTTTTCGGCGTATGGGCCGGCCATCGTGGCGCTCGTGGGACGCGCCCACGGCGCCGGCGACCCCGAGCGCGCCCGCGCAACCACGCGCGGTGCCATGGCCATCGCCCTGCTCATGGGCGTCGGTGTTGCGCTCACCGGCTGGTTCGGTGCCGACGCGATCACGCGGGTGCTGGCCGGCAACAGCCCAGAGTCGGCACAGATTCGAGCGCTGTCGGCCTCGTATATTCGCGTCGTTTCAGCCTCGGCGCCGCTGTATCTGGTGGCGATGGCCCTGGGCACGGCCATGCAGGCCAGCGGAAACACCGTGACGCCGATGATCGCAGGCATTACCGCCGGCGTGGTGAACCTGGCGGTATCGTGGGTGCTGGTGTTCGGACATTTTGGTGCTCCGCAGCTGGGGGTGCTGGGAGCTGCCGTCGGCTCGGTGTGCGCCTTTGTCGCGGAATCGGCTGTGCTGTTTCTGGCCCTCGGCAGCGCGCGTTCGCGTCACCTGCTCTTTGGTCCCATTCGCCCAGGACGACTGCGCGAGCAGACGCTCGCGATGTGGCCGCTGGCCTGGCCGGTGCTCGGTGAGCGCGCAATCTTTCACGCGGCGTTCACCGTGTACAGCGCGCAGGTCGGGCATCTGGGCCCGGTCGCGCTGGCGGCCCATCAGGCCGTGATCGCCGTAGAGTCGATTAGCTTTATCGCCGCTGACGCCTTTGGCATTGCGGCAGGTGCGTTGACCGCTCAGAAGCTCGGCGCCGGACGAGCCGATCAGGCACGCAGCGCAGCCCGATTTGCCGTGACCGCCGCAATGCTGCCGCTGGTAGGCATCGGGCTGGTGTTTGCGCTCTTTCCGGCCGCGCTGGTATCACCCTTCTCTCGCGAACCCGACGTCCTCGCTCAGGCGGCAACCGCCCTGCTCATTGCCGCGTTCGCACAGCCGGCCATGGCCTTCTGCGACGCGGTCGCCGGCGTTCTGCGCGGCGCGGGCGATACCCGAACCCCCATGCTCACCGCGATCGCCGGCCCTGTGATGGTTCGCATCTCGGCCTGCTGGCTGCTTGCCTACCCCATGGGGCTGGGGCTCGCCGGCGTCTGGATTGGCACCACCATCGACTGGTATGTGCGCGCGTTGTGGCTGGGCACGGCGTTTTACCGGGAACGCTGGCTGCACCTGAAGCTGCGCGGCACGGCCGATGCTGCACCCTCGACGGGTCACTCCGAAGGCAGCTGATGCCCGCATCGGGCACGTCGAGCCGACCCTCGGGCATTGCCACCGCTTCCGAATGAAGGCAGAGAGTGCGTCAACACGTCCCGTCCCGGAAGGTCGCATGTGTCACCGTCGCCTGTCATACGCCACTCTGACTGCCGTGGTTGGCCTGTTGTCGGCCTGCGCTGGCGAGCTCGAGGTGCCCTTTACGCCCGAACGCGAGCTCCTGGCCGATGCACAGGGCGGCGGTGATTCCGACGCCCGCACTCCGGAACCAGACGAAGACGTTGAATCAGACGCCGGCACAACCCCCGACAGCGGCGACGAAATCGGTCCCGACGACGACACGACCGCCGCCCCCGACACATTCGACGACGCCGACGCCGGAACAGACGCTGACTCAGACGACGTCGCCGAACCAGACATCGACGACGACACCAGCCCCGAGCCTGACACCATCGACGCAGGCCCCGAGGACACCGACGTGCCCGACACCGACCCGGGACCGTTGCCAGAACTCACCACCGTCGCGCATGACCGCGAATTTCGCGGCATCTGGGTTGCCACGGTCTCCAACATCAACTTCCCCAGCCGAACGGGGCTCAGCGTCGCGCAGTTACGAACCGAAATCAGGGCGATGGTCGATTTGAGCCGCCGCGTCGGACTCAACGCCATCGTGTTTCAGGTGCGCCCCGAAGGCGACGCCCTGTACGACTCCCGCGTGGAACCCTGGAGCCGCTACCTCACCGGCACACAGGGCCGTGACCCCGGCCTGGATCCGCTGGCCGAGCTGATTGCGTACGCGCACGAGCAGGGCGTCGAAGTGCACGCGTGGATGAATCCGTATCGGGCGCGCGCCACGGCCTCGAGTACCGCCGTTTCACCGAATATGGCGATTGATTATCCGCAATATGCCTATCGTTACGGCTCGGGCACCTGGATGGACCCCGGCGCCGCACCGGTGCAGCAACGCCTGCTGGATGTGGTGGAAGACCTGGTGACCCGTTACGATCTGGATGGCATTCATTTCGACGATTATTTTTATCCCTATCCGGACGGCGAATTCCCCGATTCTGCCACCTGGAACGCCTACCGTGCATCGGGCGGCACCCTGAATATTGGCGACTGGCGCCGCGACAACGTCAACCGCATGATGGAGCAGGTGCATCAGCTGGTGCTGGACCTCGACCCCGATGTGCGTTTCGGAATTGCACCCTTTGGTATTTATCGTCCTGGAATCCCTCCGGGAATTACCGGACTCGATCAATATGCAGCGATTTATGCCGACCCCGTTCGCTGGATGGAGGAAGGCTGGGTCGATTATCTGGCACCCCAGCTGTACTGGCCTACCACGCAGACCGCGCAGGCGTACGAGGTGTTGCTGGACTGGTGGGTGACCGTCAATCCCCTGCTGTATATCTTTGCCGGAAATTATCTGTCCAAGCTCGGTGACTCATCGGCGTGGACGATCGCCGAGTTCCGCGAGCAATTGCGACTGAGCCGCGCGTACCGCGCCGAAAACTCCATGGGAAATATCTGGTTTCAGATTGGTCCGCTCGAAAACAATGAATCGGGCATCGCCGATATCTTCCGCACCGAGTTTTATGCGCGCCCTGCGCTTACCCCGGAGCTGGCCAGCGCGCTGGGCGAGTCCATTGAGCCGCCGCGGATTACCTCCTCCACAAGCGAAGTCACCATCACGCACGACGACGCCGCAGCGCTGCGGGCCTACACCGTCTATCGCGACGCCGGCGGCGGTGCCTGGCAGCTCGATCGGATTATTCCGGCTTCCAGCGGCGGTGCGGTATCGCTCCCGGCAGGACGCTGGGCCATCGCCGCGGTCGATCGACGCGGTATCGAGTCGCAAGGTGTGGTGCTGGAGCGCTAACTTGCGGCAACCCGCCTGAACGACGCCGACGGGCGCCGGAAAGCCTGCGTACGACGACAGCAACAGCGCTCGCAGCGTGCGCAATCGCACGTGTGCAGGGCGCCGACAGAGCGGACCCCCGCCCTGCCCACACCACTCGTCTGGCGCATGAACGCGGATGTGAACGGCCGTATCGCGCAGGATAGCAACTGGCACGGTGTGTGATCTTCCCTTCTCACCCCGTATGGTTTGCACACTCTGGAGCCTGCCATGAAAGCCAACGTTGGAAACCTGGACCACGTCGCACGCATTGTCCTTGGCCCTGGACTTCTGTCGCTGACGGTGATGGGGCCGCGGACGTGGTTCGGGCTGCCGGGCCTGATTCCGCTCGCCACCGCCACGATGGGGGTATTGCCCGCTGTACACGGTGCTCGGGTTCTCGACGTGCCCCATGAAGTCACAGACATAATCGCTGCCGCAGCAACGATGGACCGCGCGCGACGCGTGAGGCATGTAAGGGTCCATGAAACTCTCGGTGATTGTACCCGTACTGCATGAAGCGCGGCTGATTGAGACCGCGCTCACCCGCCTTACCCGTCAGCTGCCTGACGCCGAGGTCATTGTCGTTGACGGCGGCAGCACGGACGACACGCTGGCGCTGGCGCAGCAGGTGGACGGCGTGACGGTGCTGCAGGGTCCGCGAGGGCGCGCGCAGCAGATGAATGTGGGCGCGGCGCACGCGAAGGGCGACGTGCTGTTGTTTCTTCATGCGGACACCACATTGCCGCCGGATGCACACGCATGCATTCAGGCGGCGCTGGCCGACCCGGGTGTCGCTGGCGGCGCGTTCCGCATTCGGACCACGGCCGAGCCACCGCCATGGTGGGCGTTTGCGTTGCACGCGGCCGATCTGCGGTCTCGTTATTCCGGGCTACCGTATGGCGACCAGGGGATTTTTTGCAGGGCGGCGGTCTTTCGGGACGTGGGTGGGTTTGCCGACCTGCGCCTGATGGAAGACCTGGCGTTTTCGCAGGCGTTGCGCCAGCGGGGGCGTCTGGTGGTGGTGCGATCGCAGGTCACGGTGTCGGCCCGGCGCTTTGTGGCGCAGCCTGTGCGCTCGTTTCTGGCGATGAACACCTTCCCGGTGCTTTTTCGTCTGGGCGTCTCCACGCACACGCTGGAGCGGCTGTATGGCAACCCGCGTTAGGCCAGCGGGTTGGGCGCAATCGTAAACACGCCCACATTGCGCACGGCGTCGTCTTCGACGTGGCTCTGGCTTCGCGCCGAGTAGGTGGCCAGACGACGGAGACGGTTTACGGGTAGCCAGGTGCGGCCGGGGTCACCCACCAGGACCATGCCGCCGCGAGCCACAAAGTCGTGTAACCACGGCCAGATGCGCTCACCGAGCTCCCGTTCGTAAAAGACGTCGCCGGCCAGCACGACGTCCTGGTCCGGCAACGCGCTGCCGATGACATCGGCGATGGTGATGTGCACGGTGACGCCGTTCAGGGCGGCGTTGGCGGCGATGGCGGGTGCACACAAGGGGTCAATCTCGGTGGCGATGACGTGGCTGGCGCCGGCCCGGGCGGCGGCGATGGCCTCAACCCCGCACCCGGCGGCGAACGCCAGAACCCGGCGTCCGCGCACGGTGTCGGGGTGGTCGAGGAGGTATCGGGCGATGGCCTGACCGCCGGCCCACGCGAAGGCCCACCACGGTTCGTCGTGACCCTGACCCGGGCTCCCGGGTGCGTGCCAGGCATCGGGCGACTGCCACACAGCGAGCGCCGGATCGGCCAGCCGCAGGCACAGCTCAGGCAACAGGTGCAGGGTTGTGGGGCGCGTCAACGCTTCAATCATGGTGCAACAACGACGCAGAGTTGAGACAACCGTGAGCAGCTCTGGGCGCAGCAGTCTTGAAGACGGGCTCGGCAGAGGATGGAGCTTGCCATGGTCGGCGGCGGGTGAACAGAGGAGCGGCCGCAACAGGGGTCATGGAATCAGGGAATGGCGCGAGTGGGTTATCAGGTACCCGAACACTCGACGTCGGGCACCACAATGACGTTGTTGTCTTCGGAGCACTCCGAAGTTCCTGATGCTCCCGTTCCGTCGTCGTCGACCGCAATGAGGATGGTGTGGGGGCCGGGCGCGATGTCGATGAAGGTGGCGACGACCAGCTCGCCGTCACCGGGCGCGAGATCGAAACGGGTGCTGACCGTAATGCGTGCGGCCGGGTCAGTGCGGTCACCGTCGAAGTAGAACGTAACCGGTAGGCCAGCGCGCACGGGCGTGGCGCCTGTGTTGGCGACCCATACACCGATCGCCAGATCGCACTCA
This sequence comes from Myxococcales bacterium, assembly GCA_018970625.1. The sequence goes on from JAGWVZ010000017.1 coordinate 14,411, forward strand.
TCGGCCAGGGCAATGGCGTCATCGGCGATCAGGTCAGGGGCGAGCAGCTCGTCACCCTCGCCCTGCGCGTTCAGGCGAAAGGTGTTGTGCGTGGTCCAGCTGGCGGTGGGCGTACGGGGAACCGAGCCATCCTCGTTGATGTGCGAAATGCTGTACGCATGCTGATTCCAGATGCGGCGAGTATTGACCCAGTTATCGCCCGCGTCGCCATACACGCGAATGCCGGCAAACGGCCCCGGCGTAAACTGAAAATCCTCGAAATTATTTGCCACCACAATAATCTCGGCATTTCCATCATTATCCACGTCGGCAATAACGGGGTATTCAACCGCCGTGTACGAGGTATTGGGCACCTCGAAGAGCACAGCGCCGTCGATACCTGAGAAAACACGCAGAAATTGCTCGTCGTTATATACCACCTCGACGCTACCATCGGCGTCGAAGTCAAACACCGAGCTGCCTGTAATATTTGACGACTCGTCCACGGTGCGCGTGCGCCATAATAATGCATCCTCAAATGCGGGCGAAGGGGTGGCGAGATCGACGTTCAACGTCACATACTGATTGCTTCCGGCGACACCGACCTCGGGGCGGCCATCGCCGTCAAAGTCAGCCACCGTGGGAGGTCCGAGGCGTCCCGTGCGCGTGCCGCCGGGGAAGGTGGGAATGGCCAGCGGACCCCACACAATGGCACCCGCAGGGTTCTGAATGCGAATACTGCCCTGCGAAACCACGACAATTTCAGGCGCACCATCGTCGTTAAAATCTGCGATGGCCGGAAATCCATCGTTGCGAGCGGCGTCCTGCCAGAGAATGGTCCCCGTCGCAGAATAATAGGTATTACCGGCGATGACCTCGAGACCCGCCGAAGGCAGGATATCGGCGACGGTGGACAACGGCGCCAGCGACAGCGTGGACCCCGCAGCCAGATTATTGCCGCGCCCTGCACCGCTCACGTTCCAGACCACGGTCCCCGTGGTTCCTTCGTACACGGTCGAGCCAAATACAATCTCCACATCGCCGTCGCCCGTCAGGTCGGCGATAGAAGGCCCGCCCCAGAACGTAACCGCCTGCAACGGCGTCGGCACAGACTCCCACAGCAACGTTCCGTCGTGGTTGAACGCCACCAGACCGCCTTCAGCGCTGTCGGTGTACTCAAAGCGTGAGGCGACAATCTCGACCCGCCCGTCACCGTCGATGTCGCCGACCGCCAGATTGCCACCCGCCTGAATGCCGGTGCCGACCGGACTGGTCCACAGCAGCCCCGAGCCATCACCGCTCACCGCCCGAACCACGCCCTCGTCCAGAAAATCAAAGGTGCCAATCCGTACCCGAACATTGAAGGTCGTAAAAATAATGTCGGGAATATCCAGGGTGTCGACGTCTCCGTCGCCATTGTCATCGTTCAGGTTGGCGACCAGCGGCGTCATCATGACCTGATTCTTTGTGGGCGCCGGGTCGGTCGAAGAGACACTGAATGACCACTCCAGGGCGGGGGTAAAATCGCCAATGACGGGTTCAAACGTGCAGGCGCTGTCGTAGTCGTAATAGCCGATGCGCAACACCGTGTCGGCGTCACAGTCGTCGCCGGTGCCGTCACGATCGCTGTCGGTCTGCGCAGGGTTGGCAACGTCGGGACAATTGTCGTCGCCGTTGTCGATGCCGTCGCCGTCGCGGTCGGGGTCGCACGCATCGCCAATACCGTCGCCATCGAGATCACGCTGGTCTGCGTTTCGCACCTCGACACAGTTGTCCGAGTCGTCGAACACGCCGTCGCCGTCGGTGTCGTCGCACGCGTCACCCTGTCCGTCGTTGTCGCGATCGGCCTGATCCGGGTTGGGAATGGAACGGCAGTTGTCGTCGCAATCGGTGTTCTCGCCGTCCGCGCACGGACCGTCACCTGCAGAGGGACTGCCGTCGCCATTATCAAGAATACCGTCGCCGTCTCGGTCGGGGTCGCACGCGTCGCCGAGCCCGTCACCATCCGAGTCGATCTGGTCGGAGTTGGGCACGTCCACACAGTTGTCGATGTCGTCGAGCACGCCGTCGCCGTCGGCGTCACCATCACCCGGATCGCAGGCGTCACCTGCGCCGTCGCCGTCCGAGTCGAGCTGGTCGTCGTTCGGGGTGTCGGGGCAGTTGTCGTCGCAGCCCGTGGTGGCGCCATCCAGACATGGGTTATCACCGTCTGTTCCGTCGCCATCACCGTCCTGCGGCACCCCGTCGCCATCGCGATCGGGATCGCAGACATCGCCCACGCCGTCGGCGTCGCTGTCTGCCTGATCGGCGTTCGGTGTCTCCACGCAGTTGTCATCGCAGTCGGCCACTTCGCCGCCGACGCAGGTGCTGTCGCCGGGTTCGCCGGTGCCATCACCGTCGTCGAGGACGCCGTCGCTGTCCCGATCGCCTTCGCAGGCATCGCCGACTCCGTCCCCATCCGAGTCAGCCTGATCCGGGTTCACGGCGTCCACACAGTTGTCGTCCGCATCGGGTACACCGTCGCCGTCCGTATCGGTGGGCGTGTCGTCGCCGTTGGCGACACATTCACCGTACGGGTTGCAGACCTCGCCGGGCGCGCAATCGGCGTCTGACTCACATTCCGGCGTCGGTATGTCGCCACCCGTGTCGCGGTCGGTCGACACCGTAGAGGATGTCTCAGCGCACGCGGTCATCCCCGCTGTGACGACCAGACACGCGACGCAACGCCAGAACTCGGAATACAGAGACGCAGATGCAGAGGAACGCATAGGGACCTGAGTGAAGATCGATCGTGAGGTGAGAGCGCAGACCCTAGCGAAACAGACGCCCTGCACAAAACCCAAATGACGCCATGTGAGTGATTTCCCTACTCACGGCGCCGATCGACGACCAGGCAAGCGCGACCGCGGGCTGTCCGTGGCGCCATGCTCAATCCGATAGGCCAGCGGCGTCAGCAACGCTATACGTACACCCCTGTTGCAGGACCCGCCCGTGCGCGGTTCAAGCCCTGACTCCATGCTTTTCCCGACCCGCCATGAACGTCTTCGCCAGCACTCCTGACTATATTGCGTCGCAAGACCTCGTCGATACCGTCAACGTGTCCATCGCGCTCGGGCGCCCCTTGCTGCTCAAGGGCGAGCCCGGCACGGGCAAGACACGCCTGGCCGAGGCCATCGCGACGTCGCTGAACGCACCGCTGATCTCGTGGAATGTCAAATCCACCACCCGCGCGCAGGACGGCCTGTACGTCTATGACACGGTCGCTCGACTCAACGACGCGCGTTTTGGCGACCGCGACGTGCGCGACATTGGCGCCTACATCCGCATGGGACCGCTGGGACAGGCGTTCCGCTCCACCACGCGCCCGGTGGTGCTGGTAGACGAGGTCGACAAGGCCGACATGGAGTTCCCGAACGACCTGCTGCACGAGCTCGACCGCATGTCGTTCGTCGTTTCGGAGACCGGGGAGGTGGTGGCCGCACAGCAGCGGCCGATCATGGTGATTACGTCGAACAACGAGAAGGAGCTGCCCGATGCGTTCCTTCGCCGCTGCGTGTTTCACTGGATCACCTTCCCCGACCGGCAGCAGATGTCCTCGGTCGTGCGCGTGCACCACCCGGACATCGACGAGAAGTTACTGAGCGAAGTGCTCGTGCGGTTCTACTGGCTGCGCGAGCAGCCCGAACTTCGCAAGAAGCCCTCCACGAGCGAGCTGATTGACTGGATTGCCGCCCTGCGCCGCGCCGGCATCACCGCCGACAGGATGACCGCGGAGATTCCGTTCCTGGGCGTGCTGTTGAAGCATGAGCGCGACTTCGAGACCATTCGCCGTGCGCGGCCGCGCCGCTGAGAGGGTGCATGTTCCTCGATTTTCTTTACGCCCTGCGCGAAGGCGGCATTCGCGTGAGCACCACCGAGTGGCTCACGCT
>JAGWVZ010000559.1 GCA_018970625.1 Myxococcales bacterium
GGTGGGTCGAACGCCGGGTTTTCTACGGTACAGCCAGCCAGAAGGCCAAGCCCACAAAGACCCAGCGTTGCACGATTCAGGTGGGAAATGAACATGAGCGATGCTCCAGAGACGGAAGGCCTGCGAATGATGGTGTGCGTATACCGTACAGGGCCGAATGCTTCAACTGTCGTCTCCGTCGTATTTTCACGGGTTGTCGCGTCGTCTATCCCGCGCGCTCGAGGCGGAATGCTGCTGCGCGATCAAACCCTGCACCCGCATGCCCGGTTGCGAGTCAGAAAGCCTAGGGAACGCCGGGCGAAGGGGAACAATCCGAACGAAAATCCGCTCGGTTGTCCTGCGTGTCTCTCGCGTCAGCGCTGCGCGTCATGGAACAGCCTTCACGCACGCCGACCACCCCATGCGCCTCCACCCACTGGGAACCAGACGCCGCTTCTCCCCAGCCGGCCGTGTCCAGCAGTCGTCCATCACAGCCCCGAAGTTGAATGCCGTCCGGGCCATTCTGAAGGGTCGTATGAAGCAATTGATCCACATCCGATACCTGCGCGCCGCCCAAAACCCACACCGCCGTTGCCTCACCCGACAACTGCACGGCAAGCGGAGACACCCAGGCTTCGCCCGTTGCACCATTCAAAAAGTGCAGTTCCAGACCGTCTGGCAGCTGACCTTCTCGCGCGACAATCTCCACAAACTCGTGACCCGCGTCCGCGCCGTCCGGGTTGAACAACACCTCCTGAATCAGCGCGGCACCCGGTTCAGATGCCTCACACCGTGGTCCGCACGCTTGCGCATCAACCCACCCGGCGTTGGGTTCACCCGGCGTTGGAAGCGCCGCTCCTCCCTGAAACCAGCCGCGACTGTCACGGCCTCCGTCACATGCCGACAGCGAGTGCGAAGCCCGACCCTCGAAAGCCGGAGTGCGCTCCAGCTCCAGCCAGTCAGGCAATCGGTGCTCACCGGTACCGTACACTACTACGTCCAGCACACCACCCGCACAGTCCTCCAGCCAAACCGCATCCGGACCGTTCTGCAACATGCCGGGCAGGGCGGCCGCTGATCCATCGACGCCCCCCAGAACCACAACCGGCGTCGACACAGCGCTCAGTTCGTGCGACCAGACCTCGGCGCCGGTTCCTGCGTCCCAGTGAACCAGACGCAGCCCCTGCGTCATCTCACCGGGTGGTACTGAAATCTCGACAAACTCCGCGTCCAGCGAATCGGCGCCTGAAGGATCGAAAAGCACCTCCTGAATGCGGATCCCCTGTTGCGCCGCGCCGCTGCAACGCATCCGCGCAACATCAACCAGCGATGCGCTGCCGTCCTCGGCATCGCGCCACTCCGGGACATCCCCATCGTCCCCGTCCGTTGGACGCCCCGCATCGGCTGTCGAAACGACGGCATCAACCCCGCAACCATCTTCACAGCCGTCCTCGGAATCGCAGGCGTCCGTGGAAATCACACCCGGAGTAGCCTGACACACGGTCGCGAACTCGCCGCACCAACACATCGACATCCCCTCGGGTAAGTCGTCGGGCGCCGGCCCGGGCGCCGGGTAGGCCAACTCCTGAACCACTTCGCCCCCACAGCCCACAAGCTGCACCGAGTCCGGTCCCTGTTGAAGAGCGCTCGGCAGAGAAAGGTGGCCAGACGATTCGGTGCCCCCGTGCAAATGAAGCAATCCCGATGCGGGAATCGCGCCCTGCAAATCCAGTTGTGCGTACACGTTGTCATCAGCGCCGTTGATGAATCGCAGTGACCAGCCTTCCAGAGCAGCTCCCGGGGGGCCTGTCAGTTCGACATACTCGCTGCGTCCGTCACCGTCCGCGCCCACAGGGTTCGGGTGCACTTCAAGGATGGAAAGCGACCCCGTACAGGTAACCCCTGCATCGGTAGGCGTCCATGTGCCAATGCCGGTCGAGCCCGGTAGAGGTGCGCCCTGCGACAGCTGACCTTCCCATGAGCTGTCGGGGCCTACGCATGCCACCACGCAGCAAAGTGGCACCTGGATGAACGATAAAGCGCGCCTGTAACAGCGTGCAAACGACTGAAGCTGAGATGCAGTGTTGAAGTTGGAGTGGGGGGTCGACATGGTGTTCTCCGGTGGGTCAGAAAGTGGGCCTCACCGTGTGTGTCGACAGATCGCGGTCAGCGGATGACTCCTTTCGTGCGAAGCCGTGCAGATTTTTGCTGCGACGCGGGAGACATCGTGTTGCTTGCGTGGTTGCCCTTTGTCGTTAAGCTGTCTGCCACTCGCTGGCGAAGTCCTCCCCCGGAGCCCACTTGACCCCATTGCTCGACAAAAAGCTGGTCTTCATCTCTGGCAAAGGCGGCGTTGGCAAGACGACGATCTGTGCGGGGCTGGCCAGAATGGCTGCCGCGCGCGGCAAACGAGTGCTGATCTGTGAGATCGATACGGACGCTTATATGGGCAGGCTGTTTGGCGATGCAGCCATCGGTTTTGCGCCGTCGGTCGTAGCGCCCGGCATCTGGGCCTGTACGCTCAAAGGCGACGATTGCATGAGCGCCTTCGTCCATCGTTTCGTCCCCGCCCGCGTTGCCGACCTGATCCTGCGAAACAAGGTCGCGCAGGTCTTCTTTGACTCCGCGCCGAGCGTGATGGAAGCGGTTATTTTTGACCAGATTTCAACCCATTGCGCTAATCGAACGCCCGGGTGGGACATCATTCTGGTCGACTTGCCTGCCAGCGGGCACGCCGTCACGTTTCTCAACGTGCCGAAGTCCATGGTCGAGATGGTTCGTGTGGGAGAGCTCGCTGCGCATATGGAACGCGTGGCTCGACTCGCCGCTGACCCGACGAAGTCCGAACTGATTCTCGTCAGTTTGCCCGAAGAGATGGCTGTCAACGAGACCCTGGAGCTGCTCGAAAAGGCGCGGGCCAAAGTGGCGACGCCGGTGACCCGCGTGGTGGTCAACGGGGTTCGTCATCCCGAAGTGACTCGTCAGGATGTCGCCG
>JAGWVZ010000560.1 GCA_018970625.1 Myxococcales bacterium
GGTATCTGGCCCATAGCAGCGCCGCCCATGCCCGCACGGGCTGGCTGCACGCCGGGTTCTCGCTGGTGATGGTGCTGACTGCCGTGTTCGGATCCGGTGCTGACGGCGCGATGATGGGCCCGTTCGGTCTATGCATCGCGTCGGTGGGCTTGATCGTCTGGAGTCTGGCGCTCGGTCTGCCCACGTGGCTGGTTCTGTGGTCCTCGTTAGGTTTGGCTGCGCTCTATCTGCTCCTGCCTCCGCTGCTGCTGCCATCGGACTCGTTGCAGTCGATGCCGTTTCTGGATCACGTTTATCGGTTGATGACGATCGCCTCTGTGCTGGCGCTGGCGTTCAGCGGCCGACAACACTTTATGGCCCTGCGCGACGAGGAGTCCCGGATGCGCCATGAGCTGGGCCTGCGAAGCACGGTCGATACGCTCACCGGGCTTCCAAACAGGCGTGCGCTGCAGCAACGCATTCAGCGGGTTGTGGCGCTGGCGTCACGGGAGCGACGCGTGAGTCTGATGCTTCTGGACATCGACCACTTCAAACGGATCAATGACGAGCATGGGCACGCGGTGGGTGACCAGGTGATTGTCAAAATCGGGCAGTTTCTGGAGTCGGTCGCCCCGACAGGGGCGCTCGTCGCCCGGCAGGGCGGCGAAGAGTTCGCGATCGTGCTGGCGCACGCAGACGATTATGCGGCTGCCGAGCTGGCACATCGCATCGTCGCTGGTGCGCGCACGCTGCAGTCCAGCCGTATCCAGCGTCCGACGACGCTGAGCATCGGTGTCGCCACCTGGCAGCACGGAGACGACGAGGATGGGTGGATGCAGCGAGCGGACCTGGCATTACGGCAGGCAAAACGAGAAGGTCGAGATCGCGTCGTTGTCGCAGGACAACCGAATGACACGCCGCTCGCGTCATCGGTTCCGTGGGTTCGTAGCGCGACCGACGAGCTGTGATTCCCTTTTGGCGAACGTCCGAACCTGTTAGCTGGCGATCACCCGGTGCGGGTAACGGCCGCCCACGGTCGAGGATGGTCCGCCAGAGTCCGATGCGAAGGCGTCAGGTAAGCAGGCTGCATGATTGAGTTGGTGAAAAGCCGTTTGCGAACGGTTAACCAGACGACGCGACGTGGCGCGTTGCGACGCTGCCTGTATGGCAGGCTCGCGCGGGTGACCTGTCTCTCACTGACCTTGCTTTGGGGTTGTGAAACATCAGCGCCACCCGACCCGCCGGCCGTATCGTGGTCGGATCGCGAGGATCATGCGACGCTGATGCGGTTTGTTCATCGGGACGAACCCGCCTGGATTCGGGCCGATCTGGCGGCCCTGCGTTCGCACGCCGTGCTCGGCACCCTGTTTGATGTTGTTGAGGGGCACGCTGACCCCCTGTCCGAGTCGGTACGAACGGGCGACGAGCTGCTGGTCGTGTGGCATGACCTGAGTATGGCTCGCCGTACGGCGGTCGTGCGAGGCGCACTGGATCGAACTGCCGTCGAGAATGCAATCCGTTCGGGCGCGTTGACGCAGGGCGGTCCCATGCAGCTGCTGATGGTGGGTGACGCCAAGCTCTGGAAAGACCCCGTTTCTCAGCAAGCGGTGACGTTGCCGGCAGCCAACCTGTTGATTTCGGGTAGTGCGCTGGATGTGGAGCTTCAGATTGCGCGTCAGCGAATGCCGAGCTCGGCGACCACCGAGTGGGATTCGGTGATCGAGGGACATTATCAGCTGTCTCTGGTCCACAAGCGACTTCTTGCGGGCCGTCTGCCGCGCGATGTGATGGCTCTGCTGGAGCCCGCGACCGGATTTCGCCTGAAGGTTTCGGCCTTGTCCGGGGTCGAGGTGACGCTCCGCGTGGATCTGGTGGCGGGCACCGACGCAGCAGCGCTGGTGGGACCGATGGCTCAGCTTGTGCAGCAGCTTCTGGATGGTCTGGTGCCCGCTCTGGCCCCCGTGCTGACGGAGTTGATTCAGATCGGGGCAGGAACCGGAGAACAGGGTCCGCACGTGCGCCTGGTTTTCTCGATTCCCGACGCGCTGGTCGCCGACCTGATTGGCGTCACCCGGGAGCAACTGGTTCAGACAGGCGCACCCGAACCTGGCGCTGCAGCCGGCGATACCGCGACCGCCGCAACGGGTTCTGGAACCGCCACGGTTGAGAATCCGCCGCCCTGAAAGCATGCTTCTGGCAGGGCAGCGCCTGCACGGAACGGACGTGGAAACCTGCGACAGACCGATTGCGCGGCCTGTGCGTATGCTTGACAAAGTTGTATGGAATGCGACGGGGCTCGGTGCCGTTGCTCCCGAGTGATGTGTGCATTAGTCTGCGGCTGGGCCAGGTGCCCTGACCCGCGTACCGAGACGGACCGTCCATGAAGATGAATGCTGTGCTGATTCGCTACACCGTCGGTGTAGCGGCGATGGTTTCGGGTGTGGTGTTGAGCATATCGGGGAGTGACCGGGGGGCGCTGTTTCATGCGCCGACGACCGGCACCGAGGCCTTCGCGCAGGAGACGCCGCCGGATTATGACCTGCCGGCGTTGACGATCTTCAACCGGGTCGTGCTGCAGATGCGAGACAGCTACGTGGAGCCTGACCGGATCGACGCGTCCCGCATGCTGGTGTACGCGCTGAATCAGGTGCAGTCGACGGTGCCCGAGGTGGTTACGCTCTTCAACGCGGACCTCGATGCGGGTCCCACAGAGGTGGAGGTGCGCGTCGGCGCCGAGCGGCAGACGTTTGCGTTGCCGCCGGTCAACTCGGTGTTCGAGATGACGTTTCGTCTGCGGGACATTTTCAGGTTTATGGAGGAGCATCTGGATTCGTCGACGACGGACCTGCGCGACATTGAATATGCCGCAGTGAACGGCATGTTGCAGACGCTCGACCCGCACACAGGGCTGTTAACCCCTGAAATATTTGAAGAAATGCGCACGAGCAACCGTGGCAGTTTCGGCGGCCTCGGCATCGTGATCTC
>JAGWVZ010000561.1 GCA_018970625.1 Myxococcales bacterium
GCGGCAGATGCACTCTCGGGTGCTCGGCCCGGAGCACGCCGCGAGATTCTCGAGAGCTACGTCAAACGACTTGAAGACCTGGAGCGCATCTCACTGTCGTTCCACGGTGTTGAGAAGTGTTATGCCATTCAGGCAGGCCGTGAAATTCGCGTCATCGTGTCAAACGACAAGGTCAACGATGATCAGGCCTCCATGCTCTCTCGTGACATCGCGCGTCGCATTGAAGAAGAGCTGACCTATCCGGGCCAGATCCGGGTGACCGTGATTCGCGAGACGCGCGCGACCGAGATCGCCCGCTAGGCGGTGCGGTGAGGCACTCAGCCATCGCAGGCTGACGACCGCGTTCAGGATCGGCTCAGGAAGGCCGCTGACTAAGCCGACTCAAACCGGACGACCCGGTAGTTGGACCGGCCCAGTCGCAACAGCAGCACCGACTCGGAAGCGAGTTGCTGCGTTCCAATGGCGAGTTCAACCGACGAAACCCGCTCGTTGTTCAGGTACACCCCACCCCCCGTGACCAATCGACGCGCCTCGCCCCGGGACGCAGCAGCACCGGCAGATACGAGCAACGATACAATGTCGGTGCCGTCGCTGAGCAGCTGTCGGGGCAAAACCGACTTTGGAACATCTGCAAAGATCTCGAGGATTTGCGCGTCGGTGAGGCCAGCCACGCTGCCACCGAAGAGTACACGCGTCGCTCGATCGGCTGATTCCAGACCCGCTTGCCCGTGAACAAGCAACGTCATCTCGGCCGCCAGACGTTTTTGCCCTTCCCGCCTCTCTGGCGCTTCCATGTGCGCCGCCGCGATCGCCCGGATTTCGGAGAGCGGCAGGAAGCTGAACGCCTTCAACCAGCGCTCCACATCACGATCTTCAGTCTTCATCCAGTACTGATAGAACTCGTAGGGTGAAGTGCGCGCCGGATCCAGCCAGACAGCGTTCCCCGCCGACTTGCCAAACTTTTCGCCTGACGACGTCGTCATGAGCGGACAGGTCATTCCCATGACCGACTCCCCTCGCCGCTTGTGTACGAGGTCGATACCCGCAGTGATATTGCCCCATTGATCGTTGCCACCGACCTGAATGCGGCAATTTCGGGTCTCAAACAGATGCAGGAAGTCGTACGCCTGCAACATCATGTAGCTGAACTCGGTGTAACTAATGCCCTGATCACGGCTCTCGAGTCGGCGACGAACCGACTCTTTTCCCATCATGTAGTTGACGGTGAAATACTTTCCGACCTCGCGCAACCAATCGATATAACTGAACTTCCCAATCCAGTCAGCGTTGTTGACCAGCTCGGCTGCGGCTTCTCCCTCGAACGATAGAAAGCGCGTGAGCTGGCGGGCAATCGCGTCGCAGTTGGCCTGTACGGCATCTCCGCCGAGCAGCTTGCGCTCGTCGTCCTTGCCGCTGGGATCGCCAATCATGCCGGTGGCTCCTCCGACGACCGCAATGGGCCGAACACCCGCTCGCTGCAGGTGCGCGAGAATCATCACAGGTACAAGATGCCCCACATGCAGGCTATCAGCCGTCGGGTCGAAGCCAGCATAGGCTGAGCCATTTCGTGCAGCACAAAATTCTCGAATCGCGTCAGCGTTCGAAATCTGTTCGAGAAGGCCGCGCTCCTGCAGCTCGTCAAGTACGTGGTGAACACTCATCTAGCCTCCCTATCGAACGGTCCAGCCGCCTTTGATTGAGTCGTCCAGCAACGCCAGCTGCAACCCGCTGTCATCGTCGGCCGAGGTCGCGAGCAACATGCCTTCGCTCATTCCAAACTTCATTTTGCGGGGCTTCAGGTTTGCCACCACCACCACGCGTTTCCCGATCAACACCGACGGGTCTTCGTACGCCTTCCGTACACCGGCGAATACCTGAATGCTCTTGCCACAGTGCACCTGAAGACGAAGCAGCTTGTCGGCTCCCTGAACGAATTCAGCGGCTTCCACGACGCCCACCCGCAAATCAATCTTCGCAAAGTCGTCGAACTCGACCAGGGGCTTGAACTCGGTGACCTCCACGACCTTATCGGCCAGAGGGTTCTTTGCGGGGGCATTCATCGCCCGGGTCTCTTCAATCACCGCCTGCAACGGATTCCCTTCGATTCGGTCAAGAAGCCGGTCGGGGGCGCCGACCTTTTCGGGCAGCCAGTCCGGCCTGGCAATGTCGAATGTCAGTGCAGGAACACCAATGGCAGCCGCATAACGCTCTGCCAGACCAGGACAAATGGGTGCGAGGGCCGTCATGATCACGGTCGCTCCGTAAAGGGCCACCGAGCACACGCGCTGCGCTTCATCCAGATCGGTGTTCGCGAGCTTCCATGGCTCCGATTCCTGAAAAAACTGGTTCACTGCGTCGCCAATTTCGGCGATTCGCCGAACTGCGCCCCGGTAATCCCAGGCCGCGTACAGGCCGCGAACGGCCGCGAGACCATCGTCGATGGCTGCACAAACGGGCCAGGCAAAGGGGTCAAACTCGACGACCTTGCCGCCAAACCGCTTATCGAGAAACTTGGTGACGCGGCTGCACAGGTTGACGCAGTTGTTTACGAGGTCAGCGTTCACTCGAGCGACGAAATCCTCGACGTTCAGATCAATGTCTTCGATACCGTCCGAAAGTCGGGTGGCGTAATAAAAGCGCAAATAGTCAGGGTCTGCGTGCCGTAGGTACGTGGCCGCCTGCACAAACGTGCCACGCGACTTCGACATCTTGGCTCCTCCGACCGTCAGGAAACCGTGCGTCTGCACGCGAGAGGGGGTGCGGAAACCGCCCGCCTTCAACATGGCTGGCCAGAAAAGGGTGTGAAAATAGACGATGTCTTTTCCAATGACATGAATGACGTGCGCGTCGGATTCGGGACCCCAGTAGTCCCGCCAGTCGCGACCGTTCTTCTCACACCAGTGACGTGTGCCAGCCATGTATCCGATCGGCGCATCCAGCCAGACATAAAAGTACTTGCC
>JAGWVZ010000562.1 GCA_018970625.1 Myxococcales bacterium
CCGCGCGATCGCGAGGGAGGCGGGCGTAGCCGAAGCACTGCTTTACCGTTACTTTACGAACAAACAGGCGCTGTTCAGGGAAGCAGTCGCACTGACCAGCGAACGCCTGGTCCACGGGCTGGCAGACGTATTTGCGCGGCATCCGGACGCGCCGCTCGAAGCCTTTACAGCCCTGCTCGAGTTTTGCCGAGCGGTCCTGCTTCGAAGTGAGTCTCTCGCGAAGATGATCTTCATCGTATCAGCCGAGCTGGATGACCCGGAAGTGCGCGACATCTACCTCCCTTACCAGCGGAAGGCGCTGGCCGTCATCGAAGATGCCATCACGGGATGGCAACTGAAAGGTCTGATGGTCGAGGGGTTTCCCCCAAGGGCGACCGCCTGGCTTGTGCTGGGCTCGTTTCAGGCGCTGGCCCTGATGAAGCACTCGGGCAGCCTTCGCGAAGTAGACGCTGGTCAGGCCTTTGACCTGATCCGCTCGCTGATGCAACGTCAGGCGTGACCGTTGGCGGCGGGGATAAGCCGTTTGCTATTCCAGCACCACGTTCACCGTCGTGGTGCGCCCGCGCTCAATGGTAACATCCAGCTCCTTTGTCAGATCGCCCTGCAAAGACCGCCAAACCACACGGTGGACCCCTGGTTCCAGGCGCAGACCGGTCATCGGCGTGTTCTCTCTCGTATCCCAACCGTCTACGTAGACGCGAGCGGGCAAGTCGGACCCTGCCTGTAGAGCGCCCCATTCATCTTCCTCCCAGAATGGCATGCGATAGGGCGGTAGTTCGACCCGTTCTTCGACCATCCGAAACAGCTCATCGACGCAGGTGCCGGTGAGCTGCTCCACGTGCACAACCTCTTCGTAGCGTCGCTGAACCTGCCGGAGCGATATGCTCAGCTCGACCGCCCGAGTGTTCTGCGCTCCTTCCATCCCACTCTCCGCCATCACGCACTGTTCGATCGCATTCAACATGCCCTGATACTCGTCGATGGCGACCAGACCCAGTTCACTGCTGCGCCCCCAACCCGCCACGTGAACGCGCGTCAGCACCACCATCGGGGACTGACCTCGAGATTTCCACTCGTATATGCTCTCGGCGTACGGCGAAAACGGATCGCGCATCGTGATGCTGACCGCCACATCGTCCCAGATGGCGCCGGTGTGCTCCGAAGACCAGAGGAGGGCTGGCAGGGCGTCCGTAGGCTCAGTGGCTGATGCATCTCCGTCTGCTCGCCCGGTATCAGGGGAGTTGTCGGGCAGGGTCTGCGACCAGATGTCACCGGACGGGGCCAGCCCGAGCGCCAGCATCAGCACAAATGCCGGCACGAGCCGACTGACATGGATGTATCTCACACCAACCTCGGAATCACGGTACCCGCGCGACTCTACCTCATCACAGGGGCGCTTGCCATCAGCGCACGAATACGTTCACAGTCGTGGAGGCTCCCCCTCATGAACATGGCTCGCAGATGTCACAGAAGCAGAATGAAGAAGGCGCCGTGATGGACGCAGGTTTCGCCAGCACGGTGGAAGAGCTTCCAGCCAGCGTGCGTCACGAGGCCAGTCAGCTCTGGCACAATCGTCAGCGAGTGGAAGGTGCTGCGGATTCGCCGCGCGCACGCGCTCGCGCACCCCTGGGCACCTGGTTTCTGCTGACGCTTCTGGTGGTTGTTGGGGCATCACTCACCGGGCTCGCTTTGCTGGGTTGGTGACGCTCAATCACCCAAGCTCAGCGGGTCGAGCGAGATGGCTATCCGATCCTGCTTGACGCAGCCCGATGCTGACGAGGTCGCGCGGCGTTCCTACCCGTATCTGTTTGTAGCGGAGTGTTGCTACACATCGCCAACCATGTTGCCGTGTCTGCGACATAATTGAGTTTGACCCGGATGTCAGAGGCGTTTATTGTCACGGGCCGTGGTGGTATGTGGCCGGCGTTCGGTGACGCAAGGGTCACGACCCCACGTTAGCGTCGTCCGTGGCGAAACAAACCGGAGATGAAGATGAAGGATAGCCCCGGTGCTGGTATGATTGTCTCCCGTCTCGCGCTGGGATTGGCGTTGCTGGCCTTGACTGCGTGCGGTGGCGATCCTCCGTCAACTACGCCTTCCTGTGATCCGGGTACGTTCTGTGAATGTGCTTCTCCGAACGATTGCCCGTCTGGTGAGGTCTGCCTCCCGTTCCTCGACGGCCTCGCTTGCCAGCAGGCTCCTGACGCCGGTGGGGACACCTCGGATGAAGGGGATGTATCCGGTGACACGACCGCGGACGCGCAGGCCGACGCGACAGACGCGGACGACGATACAACGGAGACGACCGATGTTGAAACTGATGCTGCGGACGACGCAGCGGACGGATCCGACATCGATGCAACCGACGCCGACGTCACAAGCGACACCGGCTCATCGGACGCTTCCGATGCAGGTGACACGGCATCGGCCGATACCACGGACACCGACTCGGATTCTGGCGGACCGTCGATCAGCACACCGCTCAGCAATCCGTGGATCGCTGTGGAAACCAATCGATTTCAGGACCTCAGCGCCACGCCTCCTCGCAGCCAGCAAATCGCGCTCGTGAATACGGCAGGTGTCTTTTATCACATCAACTCGGGTGACCGGGAGATGAGCTCGCCGACCTGGTCACCAGATGGCCAGCGACTGGCGTTTATTTCCCGCAACGCTGCCAACCGCGACCTGAAGGTTGTGGACCTCACCACCGGTGAGTTTACGACTCTGCTTGAAGAACCACCCGCAGGCATCGCGAATCTGGATTGGGATTTTTCGGGGCAATACATCGCGTTTGACGCCATCGCCGAATTTACCGGCACCGCGAGCGACACGCGTGACATCTACGTCGTGGATGTTGGGACAGCTGAAGTCACGCGCCTGACCACGGACTCCGCGAACGACACCGGCTCCCGTTTCGACATCGCCGGCAACATCTGGTTCACGAGCAACAGGGATGGTC
>JAGWVZ010000018.1 GCA_018970625.1 Myxococcales bacterium
GGCATGCCGCTTGACGAGTCGGTGATTCAGCCGGCGCTGGATCGGCGGCGCCCGGGGCAGAGTCGTCTGGTGACGCCGCGGGCCGAGGCAGATCGGGTGGTGATCGAGGCGGGTGTGTTCGATGGCCGCACCACCGGAGCGCCCGTGTCGCTGCTGGTGCGCAACGGCGACGTGGACTCGTCGAAGTATGCGAACCTAAAGGATACCTGGCGGCCATCGCACGCGGATTACACGTACGAGGCCAAGTACGGGTTCCGCGACTGGCGGGGTGGAGCCCGTGCGAGTGCGCGCGAGACGGTGAGCCGAGTGGCGGCAGGTGCGGTGGCGCTGCAGATGTTGCGCCTGCGCTACCCGATCGAGGTGGTCGCGTGGGTGGACACGGTCGGTGCCCTTGGTTGCTCGGTGGACCCCGGGACGGTGACGCAGGCCGAAGTGGACCAGAACGATGTGCGTTGTCCCGATGCAGAGGCGGCGGCCCGCTTTGAAGAGCACATTTCCGACGTGCGTCGGCAGAAGGACTCTGTGGGTGGCATCATCGGTTGCGTGATTCGGGGACTTCCGGCGGGCTGGGGCGAGCCGGTGTTCGGCAAGCTGGAAGGCGAGCTGGCGCGCGCGATGCTTTCGCTGCCGGCGTCGAAAGGGTTTGAGATCGGGTCAGGCTTTGCCGGTACGCAGCTGCGTGGCAGCGAGCACAACGACGCGTTCGAGGTGCGCGACGGTCGCGTGCGAACGACGACCAATCGGTCGGGCGGCATTCAGGGCGGCATCTCGAACGGCGAGAGCGTGGTGTTTCGAGTGGCGTTCAAGCCGGTGGCGACGATTTTTCAGCCGCAAGAGACGGTGAATCGCGCAGGCGAGACGGTGTCGCTCGAGATGAAGGGGCGGCACGACCCGTGCGTGTTGCCGCGCGCGGTGCCGATTGTCGAGGCGATGGCGCTGCTGGTGCTGGCCGACGCTGCGCTGGCGCAGACGGCCCGTTCGGGGTGGCAGGGCGCGCTTGACAACTGAATTGCCGTTCACTACCCGCGCTAAGCTTTAGCCTACGGTCTGACGAGACGGTTGTGACACGCGAGAAAGTCCCCGACAAACGGCAGCGCATTCTGGATGCCGCCCTGCAGGTGTTTGCAGAGCGCGGCTACTACAATGCCAAGGTCGCCGAGGTGGCTCGGCAGGCCGGCGTCGCGGACGGGACCATCTATCTGTACTTCGAGAACAAGGATGATCTGCTGATCAACCTGTTCGAGGACCGGATGGATTTTTTGATTCGTCGCTTGCGTGAGGACCTGGAGCAGCACGGCGGCACGGTGCCCGAGCGCATTCGTCGCCTGATGCACCTGCATTTGCGTCTGGCCGTGGAGGCACCGGCGCTGGCGGAGTTCATTACGGTGGAGCTTCGCCAGAGCAGCAAGTTCGTGAAGGAGTATGAGAACCCCAGGTTCCAGCAGTATCTCGTGATTTTGCGTGATCTGGTGGAAGAGGGTCAGCGGGACGGGTCGCTCGATGAGCGTCTGGACCCGCGCAATATTGTGCGCGCCGTCTTTGGTTCGCTGGACGAGATTTTGTTGAGTCTGACGCTGGCATCGCGTCGCAAGCCGGTGAATCTGGCGCGCGCGGCCGATGATCTGGCGGATATTTTTCTGCGTGGCATTGAAAAGTCACCCGGAGCTGGTGCTGGCCGGGCGGTGGTTGCAGCCGAGGCTGCAGTCGTCGTTGGAACGGGGCCGGCGTCCGGGTCGACAGCACACAACGCCCCGACCTCGGGGCACGAGGAGGACAAATGAAGGTACTCTGCACGGTCAAGCGCATCATTGATCCCGACGTGAAGGCAAAGCTCACCGCATCCGGCGCGCTGGACACCGGTAATGTGGATTACAAGCTGAACCCGTTCGACGAATACGGCATCGAGGAAGCGGTTCGCCTGAAAGAGAAGGGCGTGGCTTCCGAGGTGGTCGTGCTCTGTGTAGGCAGCAGCGACGCCGAGAAGGAGATCCGTACAGCGCTGGCGATGGGAGCTGATCGCGGTATTCTGGTGAAGGTCGATGACCCGTATGAAGGTCTCGACATGCTGGGTGTGGCGCGTCTTCTGGCCGAGGTGATCAAGAAGGAAGCCCCTCAGGTGGTGATCATGGGCAAGCTGTCCGTGGACACCGAGGGCAACACGGTCGGCCAGATGCTGGCCGAGCTGTTGGGTTGGGGCCAGGCGACGTTCGCGTACAAGCTGGACATCGAAGGCAACAGCGCGGTGGTGGGTCGCGAGGTCGACGGCGGAACGGCGTCGGTGAAGGTGGCGCTGCCCGCGATCGTGACGGCAGACCTTCGTCTGAACGAGCCCCGTTACGCGACGCTTCCGGGCATCATGAAGGCCAAGAAGAAGCCGCTCGACACCATCGACGCTTCCGATCTGGACGCTGACATTGAGCAGAAGGTAACGACGCTGGGTTACGAGCTGCCGCCGGCACGCAAGGCGGGTGAGTTCGTGGCCGACGTGGACACGCTGTTCAACAAGCTGAAGAGCGAGGCCAAGGTCATCTGATTGGGCAGTTGTTTCGTCCTGAATCTTTCCTTTGAAATTCGAGCCTGGCCGTACAAACGTGAACCGGGCCTGACTCAGGAGTGCTAATGTCAACCATTCTTGTTGTTGCTGATCACCTGGAA
Organism: Myxococcales bacterium; assembly: GCA_018970625.1. The sequence continues at coordinate 2,656 of JAGWVZ010000018.1, forward strand.
GGTGTTCTGAAGAACGCAACCCTCCCCACGGTGGGTTTTGCGAAGGCGGCCGCTGCCATTTCGGGCTCGACCGTTGTGGGTCTCGTGCTTGGCAGTGGCGCAGACGGCGTCGCTGAGACGTTCGCGAAGTACGTGGATCGCGTGATCTATATCGATGATGCCGCGTATACGAACTACCTGGCGGAATCCTACGCGCCGGCTGTCGCCGCTGTGGCGAAGGAAGTGGGCGCGGTGATTGTCGCGGGTGCATCGACCACGACGGGTAAGGATTACCTGCCCCGCGCCGCGGCACGCCTGGACGCCGGATTTGTTTCGGACGTCATCGCGGTGTTTGAGCACGACGGCGCGCCGGCCTACAAGCGTCCCATCTGGGCGGGTAACCTGATTGAGCGCGTGTCGAGCTCGGCCGACGTGACCGTGGTGACGGTTCGTACCACCAACTTCGAGGCGGCTCCGGCCACGGCTGGCGGAAAGGTTGAGAAGCGCACGGGCGGTGCTTCGAAGTCTGGCGCAGCCGAGTTTGTGAGCTTCGAGCAGGTGAAGAGCGATCGTCCGGCGCTGACGGATGCATCGGTGGTCGTATCTGGCGGCCGCGGTCTGAAGTCGGCCGAGGCCTTCGGAATTATCGAAGATCTGGCCGACACGCTGGGCGGTGCCGTAGGCGCCTCTCGCGCGGCTGTTGACTCCGGCTACGCGCCAAACGACTGGCAGGTGGGTCAGACGGGTAAGATTGTCGCGCCTAACCTGTACATCGCGGTTGCGATCTCGGGTGCCATTCAGCACCTTGCCGGCATGAAGGGCTCCAAGACCATCGTCGCCATCAACAAGAACGGTGAAGAGCCGATCTTCCAGGTGGCCGACTACGGACTGGTTGCCGATGCCTTTGCTGCCGTTCCTGACCTGACGTCGAAGATCAAGGCATCGAAGTAATCACGGGCCCCTGCGACTCAGCCGCTGAGTGCGCAGGCGGTCGCGCCCGCCAGGCAGTTTGAGCAACGGCCGCCCCCTGTTTTCGGGAGCGGCCGTTGTTCGTTTTGTGCGATCGGCGCGTATTCAGGCTGCGTTGGCGGGCTCCCCGTCACCATGTGCAGAGAGCCATCGCCGTTCGGGGGCGCCTTAGAACGGAATGGCGTCGTCGATGAAGCCGTCATCGCCACCGTTGTCCGAGGGGCCAGGGCCGGGACCACGTCCGCCGCCGCCACCACCGCCGCCGCGGTTACCTCCGCCGCCGCCATAGCCGCCACCGCCACCACCGCCGCCGCGGTTGCCACCACCGCCGCCATAGCCGTCGCCGTCATCGCGGCCACCACCACCGCCGCCAGCGCGGTCAAGGAAGGTGATCTGCTGGGCCTGAACTTCAGCGGTGGTGCGCTTGTTGCCTTCCTTGTCAGTCCAGTCGCGATAGCGAATCGATCCCTCCACGTAGACCATGGAGCCCTTCTTGAGGAACTTGGCCGCGTTCTCGGCCTGCCGTCCCCAGATGACGATGCGGTGCCAGTCGGTCTGCTCCTTGAGCTCGCCGCTCGCGTCGCGCCAACGCTCGGTGGTAGCGAGCGAGAATTCGCAAACGGTCTTGTCGCCCACATTTTTGGCTTCGGGGTCGCGCCCCAGATTGCCGATGAGCATGATGCGGTTGAGTGATGCCATGTCTGAAACTCCGTGAAAGTCCCCGGTGAACATCCCGGGAAAAGGTGAATGCGCAGAGTGCATAGGACCCTACACCGTGTATGTCGTCGACTGGTAGCAGGCGTTGCGTGAAAAATGCACGAATGGGCAAAAAAGTGTTTCGACGGCACAGGGCGTGCCCATCGCGAATGGGGTATCAGGTGTTGTCAGATCCTCCGCGAAGGTTGACGCACCTGCGGAAGAGCGTAGGTTGACGACACGACGCAAACTGGAAGACGAGCCGCGCGCCTGATGTGATGACACCGGCAGGTGCTTGTTTTTCTGTACCACCGGGCATCGACTCCATCGGGCAGCAGATATGGAATCACCATCGGCCGAAGAACACGTTCAGCATCTCCTTGAGTCTGGCCTTTCTGCGCTTGAGTCGGGTGACTATACGCGGGCGCTCGAGTGCTGGAACGAAGTGCTTACGCATGACCCCGAGAATGTCAGGGCAGCCCGACTGGTCTCGGACCTGAACGCTGTTTTGGCCCGTACCCGCGCACGAACAACGCACCGTTCGACGAGCGTCGATGTGGCCGTGGTGGCGGATTCTCCCCCTCGACGACGCTACAGCACCGAGACGAACGCCGTCGCATGGGCGAGCGCGTCCACGGTGGAGCAGGAATCGCTGCAGCGGCTGCAGGAGCTTCTTGGCAACAGCGAACGGGAACATGAGCGCTCGCGCAGCGAGCTCGACGCTACCCGTCGAGAGAACCTGCGATTGCGGAATGAGCTGGCACAACGTGAAAGCGAGTTCGCGCTCGAACGAGAACAGCAGCGGCAGCAATCGAGAGTGGATGCATCAGAGCTGCATGAGCAGCTTGTTGTGGCACAGTCGTCACGGACGACCCTTGAAGCGCAGCTCGCCACCCTTCGGGATGAACATGAGGCCAGCGCGCGCGAGCATATCGCCATCCTGGTGCAGGCAAACGAAGAGATGACGCGCACGCTGGAGAAGTATGCCGCCCTGCAACGTTCGCTCGACGAGTTGAGGCAGTCGTCGTTGGCAGAACAACAGCGGCTACTTGAGCAGCTGGCCGAGCAGAACCGGCAGGTACAGGCGCTCGCCGATGAACGCGAAGCCGCACAACTGCTGCAGCAGGAGTTGGCGACTGAAATTCAGGAGCTCAACGCCGAGCTTGAAGGTATGCGGCGCCAGCGGGCGGAATGGATTCGTGAAAACGAAGAGAAATCGAGACTTTACGAGGAGTCCAGGGCTGTCGTTACCCAGCTGCGTGAACACTATAACCAGCTGAACGAGGACTACGCACAGCTCGAAGCCGCATTTCATGACGTCGATAACGCACGCCGGGCCCTCGAATCGGCCACCGGCTCTGGCGAGGTCGCCCGCGCTGTCGTCTCTGAGCAACTGATTTCGCTGCAAGAAGAGTACGATGTGCTGCAACGGCGCACCGCTTCGGTCGAGGCGATTCTCGAAGCCACCCGTCTGGAACGGGACGAAGCGATCCGTCTTCAACGCGATGCCGAGGCTCAGATCCGTACGCTTCGAGGCAAAGCGGTCGCGCTCGAGAGTGAGGTGCGGGTGCTGCAGGAGGCTGCGCGAGAAGTCCGCTCACTACGGACGCTTCGCACCGAGCTGGACACGCAGCTGGCGCAGGCCAGCGTCAAGCTGACGACGCTGGAACGCGAGATTGAAGATGTCCGCGCCACCGCTGTCCATGTCGCCGTCAACGAAGGGGCCGTCGAACCACCATCGTCTGGAGTGGTGGAAGCGCATCAACGACGCACCCTTACCCGGACACCCGCCAGCACCATCGCAGTGCACGATACGCAGACGCACGGCTTATCGCATGCGACGATGCTCGCGACTCCTCACGGAGGTGCCGCATCGTTCCTGAACGAAAATGTCGAAGCCACACCTGCAGCGGCAGCGGTTTCGCAGAGCGAGCGACCCGGTTTATCGCAGGCCGCGTCGGGTGTTCATGTGACTGAATTGTCGTCGGCACCCGATGCGATCGGCACCGCCGCAGCCGGTCATAGCGTCTTCCAGGAAACCTCCGGCACGGCCGAGTCCGACTCTATGGGCTGGTCTCAGCGCGTGGCGCGCGTATCCGCGACCATGGTCGGCCGGTATTCTCCGTCTGGCTCTGCGTCCGGTTTCTCTGCGACAACAACGGGCGATTCTTTCTCAGATGCCCAGGGGCTGGATGAGCTCGATGATCTGCTCGGAGCGCTCGAACAGGCCGCCGAACTCGACTTGCCGCTGGCGTCTCCGCCAGACCGCGCCCCGTCATTCATCCTCGACCCGGTGCATCGTCCCGACCTGCAGGACCAGCATCACGACAACCGGCCGGAAGCGATCCCGACATCGCCGTCATCGACGCAGGACCAGGTAGCGCCGGCGACGCCACAACAACAGGCGCCCTCTGAGCCGGCCGCCCGCCCGGTTCTGCCCTTGACCATCGATGACCCCTACAGCGCATTTCCGGATGGTGATTCGGTGTCAATGACGCCTGACGCTATCGCTGCTGCTGGTCACGATCACCGCTATGGACAGTATCAGGATGAGCTGACGAACGATGACGTCCTCGCGCGGGCACAGCGGCCTCCGCTTCAAGCCCAGAAGCCGGGTTACGTTGCCGCCAGCGCCCCCATTCGGATTCACGACTTTCTGGAGCGTGCCCCCCGCATCGCGCCCAACGCACGGCATCAGCTGGGTGCACGCGAGGCGTTCGTCATCGGCAACGTCGATGGACACACCAGCTTCGCCGATATCCTTGACGTATGTGGCCTGCCACCCGCAGACACGGGGCGAATCCTGCAATCCCTCTTCGAGCAGGGCGTCATCGATTTCGACACCAGCCCGTGAAAACCCTCGCCGCCCTGCTCTTCGTCATCAGTGGAACCACGGCCCTGATTTACGAAGTGGTGTGGGCCCGCAGCCTTGGCACCCTCTTTGGTGCCAGCTCGCTCGCCCAAATCACGGTTCTGTCCACGTGGTTTCTCGGCCTCGCGCTCGGTCATGCGGTCGCCGGACCGTTCATGGATCGACGCCCGCGTGCCGCGCTGCTGCTATATGGCGTGCTCGAGCTCCTGATTGGACTGTATGGTTTGCTCAGCGGCCATCTGCTGCTTGCGCTTGAGCCCGTCTATGCGCGGTTCGCCGAGTCGTTCGGTCCTGAGCAAAACCTGTTTGCGCTGAAAGTAGGCTTTGCGTCACTGGCGCTGTTGTTGCCGACCGCGCTCATAGGGGCGACGCTTCCTGCCCTCGTGAGGGCCCTCATTGCCTCGGCGCCGCAGGTTGGACGGGGCGTGGGGCAGCTGTACTTCCTGAACAGCATCGGTGCAGCGTTCGGTGCGCTATTCGCCAATCTGTGGCTGGTGCCGGTCTGGGGCGCCCTGCCCACGTTGTACGCCACGGGAGCTGTGAATCTGGCGGTAGGTGCCTGCGGCATCGCGCTGTCGTTCGTGTGGGCGCTGTCGTTGCCCCCGGCTTCACCTGACCGGCCTGAGACATCGACGGCAGAGTCCATGGTGAGCTCCGCCATACAGGTGCCAGAACCTGGCGCTGACTCGAACACGGTCGTGCAGTCCAGCGATGACGCTGGCAGGGCGGCCGAGACCTCGGCGCGCCCGGGTGGTCCCACCGCGGGCGTATCGCGGGCATGGCTGTTTCCGGCCGTCGCGTTCAGTACCGGTGCGGCTGCGTTGCTGATTGAGGTCGCCTGGACACGTACGTTTGCGATGGTCTTTGGCAGCTCAACGCAGGCATTTTCACTCATGCTGACCGCCTTTATTGGTGGCATTGCGCTGGGTGGTCTGGTGGCAACGCGCTGGCTGAAGCCAGGTGTTGATGCGACGAGGATCGCTGCGCGTTCCATTCTGTTGGGTGCTGCGTGCATTGTTATCGCGCTGCCAGTTTATGAGTGGTTGCCCTTTCTGCAGTTTCGGCTGGCGCAGCTGCTCGAGCGTCGCGATGACGTATACCCCGTGTATCTGGGACTACAGACGCTGCTTGGCTTTGCGTGGATGTTGCCCTTCACGCTGACGGCCGGTGTTACGCTGCCGGCTCTGGCGCACGGGTATGCGCAACAGAAAGACAGGATTGCCGGCCCCGTGGGAACGGTGTTCGCGGCCAATACGCTCGGTACTGTACTGGCTCCATTTTTTACCAGCTTTGTTGCCCTGCCCTCGCTGGGTTTGCAGGGCACGCTCATGCTGGGCGCGGTGCTGTTACTGGCAGCCAATGCCGCGCTGCTGTGGCATTCCGTGCCAGAGGCCGTGCGAACAACCACCGCCGACGATGAACTGGATCAGCTGCGTGCGAGACACGCAGGCGTGCGAAATGTGGCATTTCCGGCCGGCATTTCACTGCTGTTACTGGTATTTATGGCGCTTACACCGGACTGGAACGGCGCTGCGATGCACGCCGGCGGTTTTCGTCGCTGGACACTCCCGAACGGCTCCACTTTTGAGGAGTTTCGCGCGCAGAAATCCCTGGTCAATGTGCTCTATGAACTGGATGGCGCGGTGGATTCCGTGGTCGTCGTCGAAAACCACCTGGGGGAGCGTTTTCTAAAGGTAAATGGCAAGACCGACGCATCTGACACGCCCGATCTGGCCACCCAACAGCTGGTCGCGCATATTCCGTTGCTGCTTCACAGGGCGGCTTATGATCCAGGGCCTCGCCAGGTATTTGTTGTGGGCGTAGGTTCAGGTGTTACGGTTGGTTCAGCCGCTTTGCACGATCATACACAGGTGGTTACCGCCGAGTTGAGTGAAGGCGTACTGGGTGCAAGCCGATATTTTGACCACGTGAATGAGGATTATTCTTCATTGCCCAATGTGGAGGTACACCTCGCCGATGCGCGGGAGTGGTTGCAGCGCGATGACCGGCGTTGGGACATCATCATCAATCAGCCCAGTAACCCGTGGGTGGCAGGAAATGGTGCGTTATTCAGTCGTGAATTCTTTGAGATGACGCGCGACCGGCTGGCACCGAATGGCATCATGACACAGTGGATGCATGTATATGCCATGGACGATGAGCAGATTGACATCGTGCTGCAGACATTCGCGTCGGTGTATCCGCATGTCACCATGTGGTGGCCTCAGGCGGTAGATATGGTGCTGATTGGTTCGATGGAACCGCTGAACCCTGATCTGCTGGCTCTGTCGCACTACCTGGCTGAGCCCGACGTGGCGGCTCAGATGGACGCTCATGAACGCGAGGATTTGCGGGTAAATTCTCTGGATCGCTTTCTGGCGTTGCAGGTCATGTCTGCGACTGGATTTCGGCAGGAGTTTGATGGTGCGACGCCTCCGTTCACGACCGATGCACAGCCATTGCTCGAATATCGTGCTCCGCGAACGCAATATACAGGCGCGCGTGCCACAGGCCTGACTGCGCTCGATGAACGATTGCGACCCGGTCCGACACGGCTTCTTCTGGGGCAACTGCCGGAATCTCCTGCCGTGGACGATATGCTCCGATTTTTTGCCGATAACGAGTCTCCGTTTGCGTCACTGATTCTGACCTCTCTGCGTCACGCCATGGTAGAGGCCGACGACACGGCCGCTCGCTGGCGCGAAATGGCCGGCCACGCCGATGGGCTGCCTGGCATTCTGGAGCCCTGGACCTTCGAGCTGCTCGAAGCAGAGACACTCAGCGGCGAACAGTGCCGCGCCTATTTCTCGGAAGCGATCCCCGCACTCGCGCGCCGTTCATCGGTGTTCTACCAGCCCGAAGTGCCATTTGTCGTCGAAGTGGCCCAACGCTGCGCCACCGGCGAGCGCACCGAAGTCTTGTACTTCCGCGCGCTGGAAGCCGACCTGCTGCGCCGCACCGGCTATCTGAACGAAGCCCGGGCCTTGTACGACACTCTGCTCGCTGAAATCACGACCGGCGAGTTCCGTGAACGGCTGGTCGAGCAAGCCCGGCAGCTGGAGCTGCGTCTGGCGGAGTAACGATATTCACGCCACGCGCCGTGCGTGATACATCGACCGCGCGACTCCGCTGCCGCCCTGGACCCTGCCATGACTGCCCGATCCGAAGTGACGTCCGCTGCACACTCCACGATTGCCCGGCCTGCGCCTGCTCCCGAGAGCGTGCACTGGGGGCTGGATGAGGGCACGGTGTTTCTGAATCATGGTTCGTTTGGTGCGACGCCGGTGCGTGTGCTCGCGGCGCAGCGATGGTGGCAGGAGCGTATGGAGCGCGATCCGGTCGAGTTTGTGCTGCATGAGGTAGAGCCTGCGCTCGATCGGGTGCGCGCGGTGCTGGGTGCGTTTGTGGGTGCACACGCTGATGATCTGGCGTTGATTCCAAACGCAACGACGGGCGTGAATACGGTACTCGCGAACCTGCGATTTCAGGCTGGCGATGAGCTGTTGACTACCAGTCAGGCCTATAATGCCTGCAATAATGCGCTGCGATTTACGGCGGAGCGTTATGGTGCAGTGGTGACATGCGCGAATGTGCCATTTCCGTTGCAGGACCCGCAGCAGGTGGTCGATGCGGTGATGGCCGCGGTAACGCCGCGGACGCGTCTGTTTCTGCTTGATCATGTGACCAGCCCTACCGGTGTGGTATTGCCTGTAGAGACGTTGGTGCCATTGCTGGAATCACGTGGGATTGCTGTGCTTGTCGATGGGGCGCATGCACCCGGCATGGTGCCATTGAACCTGAACGAGCTGGGTGCGTCCTATTACACGGGAAATTGCCATAAATGGCTTTGCACCCCGAAGGGCTCGGCATTTTTACATGTACGTCGCGATTTGCAGTCGAATTTTCGACCGTTGGTAATTAGCCACGGCGCGAATGCGATGCGCACGGACCGATCCCGGTTTCGCATCGAGTTCGACTGGACGGGCACCATGGACCCGACACCGTTTCTCGTGATTCCCGACGCCCTGCAATTTCTTGCTTCGCTGCAGACGGGCGGCATCGCCGGGCACATGCGCATCATTCGGGAGCGTGCGTTGCAGGGGCGGCATATTCTGACGCAGGCGCTGAATATCGACATGCCAGCCCCGGACAGCATGATCGGTACGCTTGCCGCGTTTCCGCTGCCCGATGATCCGGGCGAGCCGTCTGACCATCCGTTGTATCTGAGCCAGCTTCAGCTTCAACTCAAGCGGGAGTTCGACATTCAAATCCCGATTATTCCGTGGCCCAGGCACCCTCGGCGACTCGTACGGTACGCCGTGCAGCGGTACAATTCACTGGATCAACTTGTCTATCTTGCACACGCCCTGAAAGCGGTATGCTGAACCCATCGGGTCACGCGCGCCAGGTGCACAAATCTGTTGTTGCACAGTGGGTCTGGACTCGCGTCGCGTAGCGGCATAAACGCGGGTCAACGCGAGTTGCAGGTCAGCGTGCGGATTCACTGGCCTCCGTTCTCTTTATCGTTTCCGTTGGTCCCCCTCCCCCTTCATCCCCACAGAAGCCCATGCAGTATCGCAATGTTGGTCGAACCGGTCTGAAAGTATCTTCCGTGTCTCTGGGTGGCTGGCTGACGTACGGTGGTTCGGTGGAGGCCGACCATTCACATGCCATTCTGCGCGCGGCGATTGAGCAGGGTATTAATTTTATTGATCTCGCCGATATTTACAGCCGGGGAAATTCCGAACGGGTGATGGGTGATTTTCTGGATGATTATACGGCTGGGAGCGGTCGTCGTAGTGACCTTGTGATCTCATCGAAGGTTTTCTGGCCCACGGGCACGGGTCCCAACGACCGTGGATTGTCGCGCAAGCACATCATGGAGAGTTGCCACGCCTCTCTGAAGCGCCTGCGCACGGACTATCTGGATATTTATTTCTGCCATCGGTTTGACCCCGAAGTGGCGCTGGAAGAGACGGTTCGCGCCATGGAGGACCTCGTACAGCAGGGCAAAGTCCTGTACTGGGGTACCAGCGTGTGGGAGGCCGATCAGCTGCGCGCTGGCACGGCGCTGAGTCGCACGCATCACGGTTATGGTCCGGTTGTCGAGCAACCCCGCTATAACCTGCTGGATCGACATATCGAGGCCTCGATTGTACCCGCCTGTCAGGAGCTTGGAATGGGTCTGGTGGTGTGGTCGCCGCTGGCGCAGGGACTGCTGACCGGCAAGTACAACGACGGTATACCTGCAGGTTCACGTGGGGCTCAGACCAGCTGGCTGGAGCGTGAGTTAACTCCGGAAAATATCGAACGGGTGAGGCAACTTTCAATGATTGCGCACGACTATGGAATTACCGCTGGCCAGTTGGCGCTGGCGTGGATTCTGCACCAACCCGGAATGACCAGCGTGATTACCGGCGCGACCAGCGTGGCGCAGGTGGCCGAAAATGTCGTGGCCGATGGCGTGCGTCTGGATGATGCAACGCGAGCGCGGCTGAACGTCATTTTCCCGGCCTGACAGGGTGACGGTTTGCCGGTACAAGGAGTGGTCCGAGAGCTGATGCACCGTCACACGACCATCCTGGGTACGTGCGAGCCGAATGACTGCGTTGGGTTATCGTGAAGGAGGTGAAGCGTTGCGGCCATGGGGAGCTGCTGTTAGAGCCATGATACCTTCCCCTCTGACACCCCGTTGTCGCCATGTTCGAGCTTGATGTCCTGATTGCCACGCAGTCTCCGATTTCCGAACCTGACGCCGATGAGTCCTTGTTGATGGGCGCGCTGGCAGCAGCAGGTATCCGCGCCGAGCTGTCCGCGTGGAACGATAGCGGCGTACGATGGGAACGAGCTCCACTGACGGTCATTCGTTCCACGTGGGGATATCACCACTATTTGCCTGAGTTTCTGGCGTGGGCTGATCATGTATCGAAGGTGTCGAGGTTGCTGAATCCGGTATCCGTGGTTCGCGAAAACGCCCACAAATCCTATCTGGTTCGGCTGGCCTCGCAGGGCGTGCCTGTTGTGCCCACGTTGCTGGTAGCTCAGGGCGAGGTGCACGAGCCGACAGCGTTGCTGGAGGCCGCAGGTTGGCAGGACTTTGTGATCAAGCCCGCGGTTTCGGCGGGTTCATGGGAGACGTGGCGTTTTTCGGAAGGCGTAACCCAACGGCAGGCGAACGGCGAAGATGCAGTTCAGACCCTCTGCCGCCTCGCATTAAGGGGCGATGTCCTGGTGCAACCATTTCTTTCTTCGGTTTATACGCGGGGCGAAAAGAGTCTGGTGCATGTGGATGGTGAATTCACCCACGCGGTGATCAAATATCCGCGATTCGCGGGTCAGTCGGAGTCTGTCACAGGACCCCATGGTGCGGATGCAGATGAGCTGAAGCTGGCGCGCCAGGTGTTGTCCCGGATTCCTGAAAAACTCCTTTACGCTCGCGTGGATGTGCTACGGAACGATGCTGGTCTGGCGGTTCTGGGAGAACTGGAGGCCGTGGAGCCGTCATTATTTCTGCAGCAGTTTCCACCGGCTGTCAGTCGTCTTGTTAGGGCGATTCAGCGCGAGGTGTCGTCATGAATCAGGTGCGTATTCCATCGACGTGGCTCACCATGGGGCTGGTGTTGGCGACGGTGTGGGTATTTTCGCCGTTCTGGCCGAGCCTTCTGTTGGCGCTGTGGCTTGGACTGGCAGGGCTTCAGGTGATGCCACGTCTCACGCGGTGGTTGCGTGGTCGAGAAGGTTTGGCGGCGACATTTTTGATGGTCGCTGTGGTATTGGTGGCGATTCCGATCGTTGCGTTGCTGTTCTCAGTAGCGACAGATGCCTGGTTATTCGTGCAGCGAATGGCCGAGACGCCCGAGATCAGGGAGGTTCTGGCGAATGTGGGCACGTCGGCCGAGAATGTCGGGTCGCCGGCTGGTTCAGATAACACTGCTGTGGAGGTCTCCTCGCAGGGTGAGGGTTCTGCCGCGGTATCGCGTATGCCTGAGCTGCTGCCTCCTGTGCTGGATGGGGTTGGTGAGCCGGACGTTGTGCCGGGCGGAACTTCGGCGGCTGATCCGCTCTCCTTACCGCTCCATGCTTCGGGCAGCGGTGTCGAAGAATCGACCTCTGTGGCACCCTCCTTCTCTGGTTCACCGGGGTTTCCGGGTAGCCTGCGCGAGCTGTTCGGAAATCCCCTGGAGTTACTGGCACAATACAGCGCGCGGGCGTGGGGAGCTGTACAGTTTCTTGCGGGCGCCGCGATTCGGGCGGTGCTGGATATTCTGGTATTTATGGTCGCGCTTTATGCTGTCCTGACCGAGGGACCACGTGCCTGGCAATGGCTGTTGCACAACAGTCCGATTCCTCAGCACCATTTGCAACGATACGCAGCGGCGTTTGTGGAGACGGGTAAAGGTCTGGTGTTGGGATTTGGCGGTGCAGCGTTGGCGCAGGCGACGGTAGCCACCATTCTGTTTTCGGCCGTTGGCGTGTCGCGGGCGCTGGTGCTGGGTTTATTGACGTTTCTTGGGGCGACCATTCCCGGGGTCGGTACAGCATTTGTCTGGGCGCCGGTTGCGGCGGGGCTTGCGCTGAATGGTCGTACACAGGCTGCGGTCGTCGTGGTTCTGGTGGGCCTGTTTATTATTGGCACGCTGGATAATTTCCTTCGGCCCATGCTGGCGCGTTATGGCTCCCTTAATCTTCCGATGCACCTGGTGTTTATTTCGATGTTGGGTGGGTTACTTTTGATGGGGCCGGCGGGATTGCTGCTGGGGGTGTTGATTGTTCGTATGGCCTCCGAGGCGCTGCAGATTCGACGCAGCGAATATGAGGTCGCCATGGTCGAGGGCGCGCGGCCTGTGCAGCCGGAACCGGACGACGAGCATGAGCCCGTCTGAGGTTTGAAGGACCTTGGTGGATTTGTCGCACGCCCTGAAAAACCGGTAGGGAATGGCTGGTGATTCGGGTAGGCTGCTGCTCGTGGCAGGCGTCAGAGTGGCGATGGCCCGATTCCCGTGAACCCGTGTAGATGCATGATGCGGCAGTTGTTTCTGGTTCCGATCGGCTTTGCTCTGATGGCATGTGGCGCCCGCGTGGTGGCTCCGGAATCACCCGTGCTGGTGTCTGATGGTGAGCCTGATATCACGCACAGTTCCACGCCGGACTTGCATGATTCGGTCGATGGAGCGCCTGCGCTCGGGGTGTCGATTCAGGATGTGCGTACAACGACGCCTATCTCAAACGAGAAAGAAGAGGGTTTTCTGGGCGAAGGCGTCGAGCTGCGCGATGGACACTATGTGGAAACGTTGACGATGCAGGTCGATGAGCCAGGCATCTATCAGTTTTCGCTATTCTCCGGGGATTTTGACACGGCCATGCGGGTACGATTGGCCTCTGGTCGCGAGATTTACAACGATGACGCCGGGGATGGATCAACAAACTCGCGCGTGCGGATTCAGGTGGCAGAAGCGCAGGAGGTCGCAGTTGAGATTACGTCTTATGCGCCGCGTGAACAGGGCCACTGGCAGCTGCTGACAGAGCATCCTGTACCGGGTCAGGGCGGCCAGATTCTGAGCGCAGAGGATATCGAGCTGCGCATGGCAGGCGGCGAAACTGCGGCTCAGGTGTACTGGATGGAGATGCAGGCGGGCGAGTCGATGCAGCTGCATCTGACATCGTCGGAGTTTGATACGACGCTGGAGGTGGTGTCGCCGGAAGGCCTGGTGTGGTTCAACGATGATGCAAACGATCCCGGTGCTGAGGGCACGGGCCAGGCAACGGATTCGATGCTCGATTTCGTGGCACCGGTAGCAGGATGGTATGAGGTGACCATCGGGGCTTATGGGGGTGGTCCGCTGGGCGCGTGGGAGTTGATGCGGCGCGTGATGCCACCGGTTCGTCTGGCCGAGGGTCGCGAGATTCCCGCAGAGGGCTATGCCGGCACGGAGGGTCGAGGTCGTATTCGGGGGCTATTTATTGGCATTACCGATTACCCCGATGGCCCTCTGTTTGGGTGTGCCGATGACGCTGAATATCTGATGCGTTCACTGGATGCACGCGGCCTGATCGACCCTGCCGATGCCATTGTGCTGACCAACAAAAGTGCCACCCGCCCGGCTGTAGAGGCGGCGATGTCGCGCCTGGCCCGGGAGTCGGGACCAGACGATCTGGTCATTATTTTTTATTCGGGACATGGCGGAATTCAGACCGACGATACACCGGATGACGATGTGGAGTTGGACGGCACCGATGAGACGCTGGTGCTGATCGACGAGCAGATGACGGATGATGATTTCGCCGAATTGCTCGATCCCATTGGTGCCAATACGACGCTGGTCGGCATTGATGCATGCCAGAGCGGTGGATTTGCGCGCGACATCATGACCCGGCCGGGTCGCGTCGGGCTGTTTTCGTCCGATGAGGATGTTTTGTCGGATACCGCCGACTCACTGGGCGCGGGAGGATATCTATCCTGGGCGTTGCGCGAGGCGGTTTTGCGTGCAGCAGATACCCGTCCGGCCGATGGTATGATGACGGCTGGCGAGCTGACCGATTCTCTGGTGGATGCATTTGCCGAGCATCATCGCACCATGAATCCTGCGGGCGATATGTCTCCTATGCAGCGACTGGTGATCGACCGTGGTTCGCTGTCCTGGTCGGATCGCCTGTGGGTATATCCGCTGAACGCAGATGGTACGGTGATTGAGGCGTCGGGCGTTTGCTTCTGGTCGGGTGATGCATCGACGACCGAGGATGTGCCTGCGGAGACGTCGGAAGAGGGGCAGTCGTCGGGTCTGGTGGGCGGCGGGTATTGCCGCTGAAGCCGCGCCGTGTGCACCGCGTTGGAGTTAAGTGAACTCCACGTGCAAATTCGCAAACCGAGAGTCACGCGAATGCCGGTGTACCGCCGCCCTGAAAATCGTGTGGTTACCCTGCAATAACCCGGGAATTAATCCCAGATGGTAATGGAGCAGGTGCGCGAGGTGCCGCCATAACCATTCCACATCAACAGGTTCATACTGTTTGGGGTATCACTGACCTCTGTAAACGCTACATAGGTCATGTCGGTGAAGTAACAGGTGTTGAATCCGTTGAACACATGCTGTGTACCGTTTGCGCCGTCCGTTCCGCTGGTGTCGAGGTCGGAGCGGAATCTGCCATTCAAGGTCGAATAAAAGAATTGAAACGTCCGGCTGGCGAGAGCGGTCTCAATGGTACTGTCCCAGCGGGTCATGCCGACATTGACGCGGCAACCTTCGGGGTCGGCGCAGTAATCCACGATAATGTCGTGCGGAATCTGGAAGGTGCGACCGGCGTAGGTGGCGTCGATGCTGAGGTAGAACGGTACGGTGGAGTATTCGTGCAGGGTATCGGTGGTGCCGGCGGCGGTGACAATGACACGGCGCTGCAGGAGTGTTGCGTGTGTGTGGTCGGCGCGCGCGGCCTGTGTGGAAGAGCCGGTGCCGCCAAAGTTGACGTTGAGCGTGACGTCACCCGAGCTGCCGCCGCCGGTGAGGCCGTTTCCTGCGTTCACCGCGGTGATGTCACCCGGGGTGAGGCATGACCAGGTGTTGGGCCCTGTCGAGACCAGTACCTGGCCGGTGGGGCAAGTGCTGGCAGCGAAGCTGTCATTGTCAGTTCCGTCGGCAAATCCGGCGGGTACCCCGGAGACCTGCGCCCATGGGAACGCGCCTGTTGCGAGCTGGTAACCGTTGTTTGCGACAAAAGCGTCCACTTCGGCTTCGGTGACGGTGTTATCGACGCCGTCGGCAAATCCGGCGGGTACCCCGGAGAGCTGGTCCCAGGGGAACGCACCTGTTGCCAGCTGGTATCCGTTGTTCGCGACAAACGCGTCTACTTCGGCTTCGGTGACGGTGTTATCGACGCCGTCGGCAAATCCGGCGGGTACCCCGG
>JAGWVZ010000563.1 GCA_018970625.1 Myxococcales bacterium
GCGCTTGATGGAGAGAACGTGTTCTAGCGTATGCAGGGCGCATGGTCTACGGGCGTTGCCACGAAATTGAGGTTGTGCTATGACATCCGTCCGCGCGTGCTCAGCTCGGCACAAGGTTGCCGGTTCTGCGCACTCAGAACCTTCAGGGGGCCCCCGGCCAGGGCAACTGAGGGATGTGTCGACGAATCTGGCTTGTGTCGATGTTGTTCGTAGCATGGCTACGTTAGCAGGTGCCCCCGAATGGAATTGAACGCACGGTTTGAACTCGGCGAGTCGGTTGGGCGTGACGAACTGGGCGAGGTCCTACGGGCCACCGAGATCGAGACGGGGCGTAAGGCTGCCATCAAGCGCTTTGAGCCATGGGCGCTCGCCAACGAAGATGGGCGCACGGCCTTTGAAAAGGCTCTCCGCGCGCTTCGGAGAATCAGGCCTGCCCGGACTCCTCCCGTCGCGGCTTTTCAGATTCACGGCCCGAGTGGCTGGATTGCTTCGCGCTGGGTTGACGCCCCATCGCTGGCGTCCATTCTTGAATCATCCGGAATACTGGGCACCGATGAGACCTGCTCGGTTGCGTGCGGTCTGCTGGATGCCCTCCAGGAGCTGCACAGCACCGGTTCGGCGCACGGCGGACTCTCGCCCCGAAAGGTATTGTTGGCTCAGGGAGTCAGTGCCGGGAGCGTCGTCATCACCGACCCCTTTCAGCACTTTCTGTATTCCGTTGCTGACCCGGTCAAAACCAGCAGGACCGACCCCGACCGGTATCTGGGTCTCCCGCAGTATTTCTCGCCCGAGCAGGCTCAGGGCAAGCAGCCCGACGAGCGTTCCGACCTCTACGTCGTCGGACTGCTGATGTACGAAATGCTGACCGGGAAGTCGCCCTTCGCATCCAACTCGGTAGGCACGACCCTCAAGCGTCAGATCTTTGAGAAGCCACTTCCTCTTCGTCTCGCGAGGCCGGGTCTGAAGGTGCCTGCGGAACTCGAAGAGATCATTTTTCGTGCTCTGTCCAAAGAGCCTGACAAGCGCTTCGCATCGGCGCGCGAGTTTCGACGCGCGGTCACATCACTTCGCGATAGCGCAGAGGAAGCGCTCGAGAGGCTGGCATCGCCCATGGGCATCGCGCCTGTCGGAGTGTTGGCCGGCGAAGATGTCCCGACGGAAGACCACGCCGAAGCCCATCCGGACGATGTCGCGGAGCCGCAGCGCCCAGGTGAGGAGCGCTCACACCTATCCACCGCTGCCCGCAATTCTGACAATGCTGCTGCGCCGACCGCGGAGCTTACCACCACAGACTCTACCTCTGGGGGGGCCGTGTCGGGCCAGTCCGACGCCAGTGGCTCGACGGACGACCTATCCGTGAATGGCGATGGTTCTCTCCGGGGAAGCCGAGCTGCGTCGGGTATGTCTGCTGACTTTGAAGTCGCTGATTCAGACGACTCAGACACGGACTCGGGTGATGATTCTGCCGAATCCGGGGATCCGAACTCTCCGGGCCTTACTTCGGCGTCCGGTGTCGATGCTGGACGCAATAAAAAAGACAAGAAGAACAAGAAGAAGCCCAAGACGGGTAAGACCGGCGCCGTGCCTGCCGTCGTCGCTTCCCCGGCGCTCGGTAAAAGGGATGACAAATCCTCCGCTGGGGTCTCCAATGGTGGTGCTGATGCAGCGGCCCTCTCCCGCGGAGCTCGCCAGGCGCCGGAGTCTTCACCTCGGCATCAGATAAAATTGACGGGGCCTGTGACCGCCGCGCCACTCGACGTCGATAACGACGCCGAGCTCGGGTGGTTCGCCGAAGGCGCCAATGAAGAAGCGATCGCGACCAGTCTGCATATCGCAGCGCCGCGCAGCGATGAGGCACAACGGAACTCTCGATTCTTTACGCTCGGGTTGGTCGCGTTATTGTTGGTGATTGTGGGCGTTGTTGCCGTGGTCACCACGACGACCCCGGCTCCTGAAGAACCGTCCCGCGGACGCGACGACGAATCGCAGGCGGAAGCCGAGAGCGCTACCGCCGAGTCGCCGGGTACGCTGAATGCGGCGTCGCTGGTCGCGGCCGAACAGGATACCGCCCCTGCAGCCGATGCCGACGCGCCGAACGCCGATGTGCAGGCTCCCGAGGCCGCCGAAGCGGACGTCATCGAGCAGGCTCTTGAACCTGACACCGATGGTCTGGATACCGGGAACGAAGCTGCCGACCTCGGGGAGCCAGCGGTTCCGGCCGACGTTCAGGTAGATGTCGCCGTGCCTGAGCCGGTCGCCGATGTTCAAGTCGCTCCTCCGACGCCTCCGGTCGTGGCCGCACCGCCGGTGACACCTCCACCCGTTGTAGAGGCCCAGCCACAGGATAATGCAGCGGATGCGGAACGCGAGTCGACAGCAGCGGCCGAGCGCGATGAACGACGTACCCGGGCACGCGAGCTGGCTCGTGAAGGCGATGGGCTGCGCTCGTCGAGCCCCGAACAGGCTGCCGAACGTTACCGCGAGGCGATTCGTCTGGACTCCAGTGTTGGCGCAGCTCACTTTGGACTCGGTGAGATTGCGTTTCAGTCACGCGATTTCGCTGGGGCTGTCACGCACTACCGCGCCGCAACCCGCAATGGCGGACGCGCTTCCTACTACACCAGGCTCGGTCAGGCATACTTCCGACTTGATGACCGAGAGGCCGCCATTGCGGCCTTTGAAGAAGCCATCGAGCGCGGTGATATCAGCGCGCAGGCCATGCTTGACCGGGTAAGAGGCCAGTAGCGTGGAGTTCTTGTGACGATGGGCCAGAGTCGCCGGTCGTTACGCTTGCTGTTTGTCCGCCATGTGAAGTGAAGACGATGCCGTGGGCCCCAGGTACACACGACTACGTTTGAGATTTGCGTGGGTTCCCACTGTCCGTGGTCGGTCACCGCGTCAGTTTTCGTAACCGTACTCGCGCCAGCGG
>JAGWVZ010000564.1 GCA_018970625.1 Myxococcales bacterium
GCCTTCCACCCCCTCTGTGTACATGCGGGTGTCCGTAGGAACGAACGTGTTAAAGTAGGCCAAAAACGCAAAACCATCACGATGAAGCCTTTCGATCAGGCCCGGAAGGTCAGGATACTGAGCGCGAGACCATTCCCATGCATAACTCAGGCGAAAACCTGTACCGGTCTGGCTGCCGCCAATCCAGTCCTCGCTCCAGATCGCAGATGAAGGGACGTTGTTGTCCCGGAGCAGGGCCGCGACGGCCTGCACCCGCTCTTCGCCGCCGACCGCATCGTTCCATGGAGCGAACGTCCACGGCGCCGGCGCAGAAATCCGCCCTGTGCGTTCTGTAATCGCTCGCATGCGTTCCCGACCATCGGCACCCGGCATCAGCACCATGGAAGGCGCCTGACCGAAGGAGCGCAGCGAACCGGCGCTGCCGTTGCTGCACAGGTCAATTTCGGACCAGGCGTCATGGCCGACCATGGCTGAATAGCCGGCCGTGGAATGCCAGATGCCCATGGGGGCGTAGGCTGCCTCCAGCGCGTTGGAAAGCGGAAAACCGGCACCTCCTTCCGTCTTGCCAATGCCCTGTTCCTGCGTCCACAGCGGATACTTGCGACCTCGCAGATCCATGCCCGTAACCTGCGTTCCGAGCCCAAAAAACGCCTCGCCTACGCGGCATTGGAAGGCAAACTCGGCAGGACCATCGGTTCCCGAGCCAGGAACGGAGAGCCGAAGCGCTCCCCCGGCTTCTTCGGTGAACTGCAGCGCGCTCGAGGTTCCGTCCAGTAACTGTACCTCGATCGTCAACTGCCCCGGTACGTCGTTATTCACGCTGACCTCGCCGTCTGGTGCAGCCCAGACGATGCCGGTCGCGCGACCTTCCGTTGCAACCTGAAAAGCGCCAAACTGATTGACCACCAGTGGTTCCCCCGTGGCCACGCGCAGAAGGGGCAAGCCGGATTCCTCGCCGCAGGCCGACGGTCCCACCATCACGGCCCGATCTTCGGCGTCCAGCACTGACCAGGCACCCGACGCGGTGTCAGCGACCACCGTAAACGCTCCGATGACCGCTTCGACCCTTTCGCCCCCTGCCTCGGGGCGGCAGCTTTCGACTACCGGCGTCACGTCTTCCACGTCTTCCACGTCCACAGACGCGGTTGTATCCGAGGAATCCGAATCTGCGGCGTCAGCCTCGTCGGCGCCATCGAGCTCCGTATCGTCGCTCAGATCCAACGATTCGGCATCCGCGTCGCCCTCGGGAACGACGATGTCTTCGGACGTCTGGTCGTCTTGCGGCGATTCAGAACAACCCCCTGTGACCAGCACGCTATGCGCTATCAGGGAAACCAGAAGGGTGCGATGTCTCCGCATGATCTGCCCGGGGTAATGGCCGTTTGCGACGGGGAACCGCGGCCAGTGCTAGCGCGATCAGGATCCCTCCGCAATCGAACGCGAGATCCCGAAGATCCGACGTGCGTCCCGGCTCCCACGACTGCAACCACTCATCCATTGCGCCAAGGCTCACGCCGAACGAGCCCGCGGCGATCGCCCGTAGCAGGCGTGGGGAGGCTGGCGACCAGCTTTTCAGGGCGTGGCAAATGGCAAGCGTGAGCAGGAAAAAACCCACCACGTGAAGCAGGCCGTCCGGTATGGGGGCCGCGGCTGGCCAGTCGACCGCCCTGCCAATGCCTATCGCGAGCGCCACCAGCGCCACTTGCGTCGGCAACGCCCAGCGCTGCCAGATGGGGGCCGCGTTCATGGATCTGGAAAACGAGCTTCGACCCGCAGGGAACGGCAACGCCCCAGATCGGTAAAGTCAACCGGGTGGTGCACGACGGGTTCCCCAACGACGCCTTCCAGACCTACCAGTTGCAGAACAAGGGGGTCCGTCATGCGCTGGCGGGGTAGAAGAATCGGTGTGCGCCCCAGAGAAGTGGCGGTGTGACCAATGACCTCCTGTAACTCCAGCTCGGGCGGATCCGAGGTGATCACGATCGTTGTGGGGCGCGTGACATAAAGCGTCACCGCAATCATGAGCGTCATCGCCAGCGTGATCGTCGATACAATCCACGGCCACGTGCGAACCGTCACAAGCGGACCGGTATCGGGCCGCGGCTCACCTGTTTCGGACGTCGTGTCGTCTTCATCCACCTCGTCCACCCACGATGGTCCTGCATCAAGGTCCGACAGATCAGAGGATTCGGCATTCAGCGCTTCCTCGAACTCATGCAGAAAATCGGGCACCGTGGCCGGACGCTCCGCAGGCTGGCGACTCATGGAGCGCAACAGCAGCTGCCAGAGCGGATGGTTCTGCGGGAGCGACGGAATCTCAAGCGGTGCGTCCCGCAGTGTTCGTTCAATGCCATCCCCTGTGTTTCCGAGATCCAGAAAGAACGGATGATGGCTTTTGAGGCACTGGTACGTCAGGCATGCCAGCGCATAGACCTCGGCGCGGGGGTCGTCTTCCGGCTCCCGATTGGACTGGCTACGCAGACGGGCGCGGCGAGCGACACTCGAGCTACCCACCTCGCTCCCCTGGGAAAGCTGGAACACCTCGGGGGGCAAATGCCAGACCAGCTGCGATGCCACCATGACCCGCAACGATAACGTGACCTCGCTGTACATCACCTCGCCATGACCCAGCAGTATGACTTCCCCGTCGCGCCCCAGCCATACCCTGTCTGCCGTTGGTCCGCGGTGTGGCGAACCCGATGCGCGACACACTATCAGCGCCTCGGCGACCCCTCGAACGATGCTCAGGACGTCGTCAATCGGAAGACTGCGGTGGGTCTTCAGAACGTCCTGAAGCAGCTCACCGGGCGGCAGGCGCATGATCACACGCGCGCCCAGGTTGTCATCCGTCACCAGATCGATCACGTCGGGTAAATGGCGTCCACGGGCCAGTGGCGCGGTTTCGACCACACCTTCCAGATAGCGATG
>JAGWVZ010000565.1 GCA_018970625.1 Myxococcales bacterium
CTTCGACGTCACCGTGATGGCGCACCCGAAGGTGGTCGCTCACATCGACCAGCGTGAACGTCCGGCTGTCCGCGAGCTGGAGCTGCGCTACAACAAGAAGATCCATATTCGGGGAGACCACTCCTTTCATCTGGAACGCTTCGATCTGGTCGGCATGACGGCCACGCAGGCCATCATAGGCTAAACCGCAAGACCGCGGTTTGGCGCTGTTCGTTTAACGGCCAGCAACAGGGCAGGGCGCTACAAACATCACGCCCCGTGTGCAGCTCGACGCGGGGGAGCGTACGCCGGGCCCGGGATTGCCGGGCTTGTGCCCGGTCAGGCTCGTACAAATCCAGCCGCCTTGAACAAATCAACAGTCGGCCTCGCTTTTGAGTCTGCGTGACGGTAGTCTACGGTTCCCTCCTGCGCGCATGTCCCTCCTGCGCCGCCCTCGTTCGTGTCCCACCTTCACGGATTCTGTATGCCCACCGGCAGTGCAGCGCTGCGCCTTGCGCACGTGTATGAATTGACGAGTCCATCGGACTCCGGCTTGTTGCTCGATACGTTTCGCCTGCGCAACCTGTCCCTGGAACGACTGGTGACGCTCGGAAAAGAGCTCGGCCTCGACAACGCACAGACGATGCGTCGCCACGACCTTGTCATGGGGATTGCGCGTCTGCTCGTGGACGACTCGCTGACCCATGTTGCCGAAGGGTGTCTGGATACCCACGACGAAGGGTTCGGGTTTCTGCGCCTCGCCGAACAGAGCTACCTGCCGGGACCCTACGACGTGTATGTGTCACCGTCGCAGATTCGACGCTTTAACCTGCGCAAGGGGGATACGGTCCGTGGTCGTGTGCGTCCACCGCGAGAGGGGGAGCGTTTTTACGCGCTGCTGGAACTCGAAAAGGTCGGTGGTGTGTCGCCTGAAAAGTCGGCCCAACGTCCGCTCTTCGATAACCTGACACCCCTGTATCCTTGCAGACGGCTGGTGCTGGAGAATGAGGTGGCAGGCGGTGTTTCCACACGCGTGCTGGACCTCTTTGCGCCCATTGGCAAAGGCCAGCGCGCGTTGATTGTCGCGCCGCCACGCACCGGAAAGACGGTTTTGCTGCAGTCCATCGCCAACGCGATCACCGCCAATCACCCCGAGTGTGAGCTGCTGGTGCTGCTGATTGATGAGCGGCCCGAGGAGGTCACCGACATGCAGCGCCATGTTCGTGGTGAAGTGGTGTCGTCGACCTTCGACGAGCCGGCCGAGAAGCACGTGGCGGTCGCCGAGATGGTACTCGAGAAGGCGAAGCGCCTGGTCGAGCTGGGGCGGGACGTGGTGATTCTGCTGGACTCAATCACGCGACTCGCGCGTGCCTACAACACGATCGTGCCTCCCTCGGGGAAGATTCTGTCGGGCGGCGTGGACTCGAACGCCCTGCATAAACCGAAGCGTTTCTTCGGCGCGGCACGCCATATCGAGGGAGGCGGCAGTCTGACGATCATCGCGACGGCGCTCGTGGACACGGGCAGTCGTATGGACGAGGTGATCTTTGAAGAGTTCAAAGGCACCGGCAACTGTGAACTGCATCTCGATCGCCGTCTCATGGAGAAGCGGGTTTTTCCGGCGCTCGACCTGCAGAAGTCAGGCACTCGAAAAGAGGAGTTGCTGCTGGATCCGATGGTGCTGGCGCGCATCTACCTGTTGCGACAGCATTTTCTGGCATCAATGAACGCGGTGGATGCCATGACACTCGTTCATGACTGGCTGGTGAAAACCAGGACCAATCTCGAATTCCTGCAGTCCATGAACTCGTAGTGTCGGGTCGGTCGGGGTGAAGCGGTGCAACACCGGCGCCGGGCGGCGCACATTTTCCCTGCACGGGGAGGTTGACATTCGGCCCTGTAATCGCGTAATCCCGAAGGCCCTTTATGACGCGCCAAGGCGCTATGGACGGATGCTATGAAAGACTCGATCCACCCGAAGTACAACCCCGTCGTTTTCGTCGACGGTGAACATGAGATCATCAGCAAGTCGACCATGTCGAGCGGCAAGACCCGCAACATCGACGGCGTTGACCACTACGTGATCGACATCGCCATCAGCTCCTTTACCCACCCGTTCTGGACGGGTCAGGTCAAGTTGATGGACTCCGCTGGTCGCGTCGAGCGGTTCAATCGCAAGTACGGCCGCAAGTAAGAAGCATGGACCGTTCCCGATGCCTCTTCATCGGGCCGCGGACGACACCTTACGTGCCGCTCGCCACGGTTCGGCGAACCTCGCCGAATCACTCACCCACGGTCCTCCTTTTTCCACGGCTGACGCATGTTCGAGCGTCTTAAGGATGTAGCGCTGCGCTACGACGACCTCGAAGCCCGGCTCGCTGACCCCGAGACCGCCTCGAACCACGAGCTCTACACGACTATCAATCGTGAGCTCGCCTCGCTACGGGACGTCGTGCATGGCTGGCGGCGCTGGCAGGCCACGCTCGACGACATCGAGGCCGCCCGAGAGATGCTCCGCGACTCGGACCCCGAGATTCGCGACATGGCCAAGGCCGAGCTGGAGGATGCGCAGGAGCGGCTGCCGGTCATTGAGCAGGAGCTGCGCCTCCTCATGCTGCCGCGCGACCCCCTCGACGAGAAAAACATCATCCTCGAAATTCGTGCTGGCACCGGCGGCGATGAATCCGCTCTCTTCGGCGGAAATCTCTTCGAGATGTACTCCCGCTTTGCCGCGCTCCGCGGCTGGCGGGTCGAGGTGCTCTCCGACAGTCCCGGCACCGTCGGTGGCTACAAGGAGATCATCGCCATGGTGTCGGGCGAACGCGTCTACTCCACGCTCAAGTGGGAGTCCGGGGTGCACCGCGTGCAGCGCGTGCCCGCCACCGAGGCGCAGGGCCGCATCCACACCAGCGCCGCCACCGTCGCCGTGCTGCCGGAGGCCGAGGA
>JAGWVZ010000566.1 GCA_018970625.1 Myxococcales bacterium
GCACCTGGCGCAGCACTGTGGACGTTCTCCGGATGTAGTGCATCGCTGTCGCGATCAATGGCATGGCTCGATCTCCTGCTGGTGACGCACCGACGATCAGTGCGCCTGCTCAGTAGCATAGGCGATCGCACGTGACGTTGGGAGCAATCCCTCTCATCATTGTTGATGATATTCCATGTATTCGCGTGCCGTATGCGGTATCGGCACAACCTCGAGCGCCGGGATGCTCGTGTCTGACCATGTACACCACCGCATCATCGCCGCCAGGCACACGACGGCGTGCGTGTTCATCCGTCAAACGTTGGCCCGCCACCGCAGTGGACAGGGTCGCGCGGTCGTCTCGGCGAACTGTGCGGTACACCGGGACAGGGCTGCGCCGATCATCATCACAACGGACTCAGGCTTCAATGACGTCAGTACCATTCGTGGTGAACCACCAAACATCATCTGGCTTCGTATCGGCAATAGCACAACATAACGTGTAGAAGACGTTATTCGGCGGCACGCATGCGCCATTGAAACGTTCATCGATCACCCAACTGACGTTATTCTGGAGGTTATTTAAACAAATTTGCGCGTTCCTGTGCCAATAGGAGGAGATACAATCTCAAACCATTGCAAGCGCTCTTGTATCCACCGTGCGCTTCTGCCCAACACCGTATGCAGCCGATAGGCGGAATCAGGCGCATGTTCTGGATTGTGCACATGCTTGCATGCTCTCCTGTGCGCCAGGGCGCCAGTTCAGTGACGCCCCTGTGAGCGCGCCCCCCGGCGTGCCCAACGGCACCGCCCACAGCAGCCCGCACAGCGCGTCGCGGGGGCATGGCTGCGGGGCTCAGTGATGCACCGAACCCTGCACAGCCCGTCGCAGAGGCCAGGGGCCAGAGGATCAGAGAGCAGAGATTCAGGGCCCGGGGGAGACAACCCGAAAACCGAAGACGTCGTAGACTGAGTCGTTGACGCCCTCGCCCCGCGAGCTACACGCTATATCTTTCGCCGCGCTGAAGAACGCGCCACCGTGTACGATGTAGCGCCCGTCATCGCCATCGTCCGCCTCGACCCACTCATACACGTTGCCCGCCATGTCCAGCGCACCGTACGGGCTGGCGCCCATCGGATAACTGCCCACCGCCGCCGTTTCGCCAAAGTCACGGTCACTCGGGTCTTCGTCCTGCGCCGGATCATAGAAGTTCGCCAGCCGCCCGTCCGGCGCCGCATCACCCCACGGATACGTCCGCCCGTCGTCGCCCTGGCACGCCCGCATCCACTCCGCCTCCGTCGGCAGCCGCCCGCCGACCCATGCCGCGTACTCACGCGCCTGCTCGCGCGACACCCACACCACCGGTCGCTCGGCATACGCCGCCAGCAGCAGCATATCGGGCAAGATGGAATCATCCCCATAGCGCGACACCCAGTACTTCTCGGGAAGCCCGTGCTTGCGCCACTCATCAGCAAGATCATCATCCACCACCGGCACTGTGCAGGCCCCGGCCCACACACATTCGCGGTACTGCGCGTTGGTCACCTCGGTGCGCCCGATGCGGAACGCCGCCACGCCATTGCCGGCTGGTACGCTCACCATGTCCCCGACCAGCAGCGCGCCACCCGCCGAATCAGCGCTGCCTAGTCGCAGCCACACCAGTGAGGCAGCTGCGACCAACGCGAACGTGAATGCCACACCGAGCACGCCGATGATGATGTATGCTGTCCGATTCATCTGTACCTCACACGCATCCGCTGCCAAAGTATCCGTATTGCATGTATTCCTGCTATGGTGGTGTCAAATGCCGAGCATATCGGGGAAATCACGTGCTTCCCGATCGATCGGCATAGTATATCGATTGATCACCAGAATCAGCCTAGAATGACATGTCGATAATCAGATCATCATTGTCACGTTCGAGCGCGGTCTCGACCATGGCGCAGGTTAATTCGTACGGTGCCCCTATCACCATATCATCACGATGTCGAGCCATCGGTGTCTCCGACGCACACCATACTGGAGATCTCGGCGACGACCGGTGCTCCGCGCGCCACTGACCGCACAGGCGATACGTTGTACGATACCGTCAGTCTGTCGCCATTGGTTTCTGTGATGGTGCAGCCCGAGCGGTTGGCCACGCCTGCGTCTCAAAAGAGAACTGTCGATGCGGAACGACACGCTGATGGCGTGCACATGATTGGATGCTACATTATGCACATGCGCATATGATGCCAGGAGTCACCACGCCGGCACCCTGCGCCCACCCACACACGATGACATCCCTTGCCCGGCATCGCCCCGTAGCAGGGCGCACTGCGCGTCCTGTGGTTGTGCGGGGCCCGGTGCACCACTGAGCCCCGCCCCGCACACCTATGACCCATCGCAGAGGCCAGAGGATCCGAGAGCAGAGATTCAGGACCCGGGGGAGACAACCCGAACACTCGTGACGAAGGGGTTGATGTTGACGAGGTCTTGCACGCGCCGCGCGCCACACGCCACAGCGCCCGCTTCGGAGAGGAACCCGCCCCCGCGCACGATGCGCTGATCACGATCCGGGTCGTCCGGGTCGACCCACTCCCACACGTTGCCAGCCATGTCGAGCAGACCGTAGGGACTGGCGCCCGCCGGATAGTTGCCCACCGGCGTTGTGTCGCTGGGGCCGTGAGGCCGACAGTTCGCCCGCGTCGCGTCGAGCGGCTGGTTGCCCCACGGGTACGTCCGCCCGTCGCCACCCTGCGCCGCCCATGTCCACTGTGCGTCGCGCGGCAGCCGCCCGCCGACCCACACCGCGTACTGACGTGCCTGCGCACGTGTCACGTACACCACCGGGTGCTCCGCCTTGGCGGCATCGTCATACGCGCGAGTATCGTTCGGCGGCTGCACTGCCCCCGCCTCGACCGCCGCACGCCACATGGCATTGGTCACCGGCGTG
>JAGWVZ010000567.1 GCA_018970625.1 Myxococcales bacterium
CGCTCGGCCTTATGCAGCAGGGCGTGCCTCAGGACGACCTCACCCTGCCCGCCATCGAAACGGCGCAGATGCCCCCGGGGCTGAGCGCGCTCGTCGGGCTCGTCGCGAACGAAGGGCTCCATGCAGCATCGGTGCCCTATGCGGACCTTCTTGAACGAAACCTTCTCTATCTGATGGATGAGCAACGACCTGTCGCACGTCTCTGGCTCTATCCAGGCAAGGCGCGCGGCGCCTTCGTCGTTAGTCACAGCGAAGCACGGTTCGGAGAGCGGCTGCGTTTCATGACCGACTGGGAGCACTCCATCGAGCAACGGTCAACTGTGTTCTCGGTACCCGGGAGCCTGCCGCCAGAGTCGCTGGCGGACATCGGTCGCATTGGCACCGACCTGCAAATGCAGTGGATTCCGGCCGAAGCGCCGTTCGCGCCTATCACGACCTGGGGAATGGGTGGATTCCGGCCTCTGTACCGCGCCATGACGCTGCAGGACCAGGTAATTCGTCTGAATCATGACCTGTTGCCATACGGGCCGACCATCGTCACCCGGACCATGGATGGACTCTGGCCCATCAACTGGCTGGATGGTTTCAGGCGCCTGGAGGCGGCTGGCGTTGTCGCCGACTCGTCGTTTGGGCCGGCGCCCCCGTCGCTGACTGCAGGCCAAACATCCATCGGTTATCTGTTCGGCACCGGCTATCCCTTTCGACCGATTGATGCCAACGGTCATCGGTTTCAGGTCATGGAGATTCCCTACCAGATTCTGGATGCAGCGCAGGGCTACTCGATTGATGCCCTGCGACGCCTCATCTTCGATTCGGCAGACGGACACCACACCGCCATCGTCGGCGACTGGCGTCCGGACACCATGGCGGTTCGCCCCAGCTTTGATGCCCTGGAGGGATGGCGAGCAGCCTTTGCGCTCGCCGAAGAGCAGGAGCTCTGGGTCACCACACACGCAGAGTTCGTGGACTTCATGCAGCGCCGAAGAGCCAGCTCCGTTCGCTCCACTTTTCAGCGCGAGCAGCGCACGCTCTCGATTGAGGTCACCTTGTCCGGTCCGGCACCTGACGCGCGTGACGTGCTATCCCTGACCCCATCCATTGCTTTCGCAGCCCGGCTGGAGGGTCGCCCTGTAGAACGCATCACCGTAAACGGCGCA
Source organism: Myxococcales bacterium (assembly GCA_018970625.1). The sequence goes on from JAGWVZ010000567.1 coordinate 1,158, forward strand.
CCCGTTGACGTGGCAGAACTTCCCGTCACGGGAGACCGGGCCCTGCACCTGCTTCAGGTCGAGCCCGGTGAGCATCGCATACAGGTCTTCTATACCTCTCCCACCGAGTCCATGATCCCCTTTCAGTTTGGACAGCCCGGCGAAGACGCCGAGGAAGGCGGAGCACCAGACGATAGTCCGGGCGAGCCTGCTGGAGATTCGCCCGATTTACCATAAGCCCCGGGCTGGCAGCCAAAGCCAAACGGTCGTTACCGGCGCCCAGAACGAAACCACATGACTGTGGCTTCCTTCAAGGCGCCATTCATGACGACGCCGTCAGACCTGACGCGGGGCAAAGACGACCGCTCAACCAGCAGTGCTCACTCTGCACCCTCGCAGACAAAACGTTGCAGATACGCCAGGTCGGGCGCGTCAATCGGGCCGTCCTCACGCCAGACCAGCCCATAGCCCTGCAGGTTATTCGTGAGGCTATACTGGGGAGACACGCCGAGGCGCGAAGTCGCCAATTCAACCGGCCGCAAAATCCGCGCTCCCGACCGATCGTATCGATACAGCCAGATCGCCTGCTCTGCCCCGCTGTTTACCGCAACCGCGACACCATACTCGTCGGACTTCGCGAATGTGCGAATATCCAGAATGCCTGAGCCGACGCTCACCTCCAACTGGACCGGCTGTGCAGCGACCGGGCCTCCTATGCGCAACGATTCGATGTCCGCGTCTGTGAGGAACATGCCCCAAAGCTGTCGATCGGTATCAGACGAGAGCAGCCAGAACACGGCGACACCCCCCGCAATCGTGGCGGACTCCAGTCGCACCACGTCGACCGAAAAAGCGTTCTGGTTGGAGAGCAGATTGGTCGCTCCAAGCACCTCACCCGCCTCGTTCAGCAGTGCGAGTCGAATCCGTCGCTGCCCACCAATCTCACCAGACCAGACCACCCCGAACAGTCCCGCCGCCGAGAAGGCAGAGATCGCGCCGCCCGACTCTCCGTCTTCGCTGAGGGTCAACGGCGGGTCTGTGACGGTCGTCTCGCGATTAAACGAAGAGATATGCGCCTGAACGAAGGGCCGCGCAGCCAGACGCAGGTAGGCGACCACGGTGGCATTCAGCGTACTGGCGAATCGAACGTTTTCGATGATGTCGGTGCTGCTCGTGCCTTGCACGAGCGTTGTGGCGCTCGGCGGTTGCGCATCGACGGGACCCACGACACTCCCGACCACCAGATCACCCCGTTCGAGCGCAACCCGAACATCGGCGACATTGCTGTACGCATATTGAAAACGGGCGCGGCTGGCATCGCCTGCGGACTCCGTTTCGGAGAGGAAATCCACCGTCGGAAAAAACTCGCGGCGCGAACTGTTGCCCTCCACAAGGTTCACCAGAATCGCATCCGCTGGTGGATCGGCAACGCGTTCGCCAGATTCGAAGAAGCGGCGAAAACCCAGCCCATCCCGATTGCTGACCATGACAAAGAGCTGATTCAGGTCGGGGGCGGACCGGACCGCAAAAGACGCGCTGAGCTCGTCGATCGTGGTCGGAAGCGTCAGCACACGCGGCTGCATCACCGGCACACAGGAGACCCGGGTGCAACGACCTCCCGCGCACTCGTACCCATTCGAACAATCACTCGCCAACTGGCACGAGTCCAGACACGCGACGTTATCCTCATCGCACGTGTACGCCCCGCAGGCCGCGTCGTCGCAGTTGGCATCCACGTCGATCACCACTGAACACGACATGTGCAGGCCC
>JAGWVZ010000019.1 GCA_018970625.1 Myxococcales bacterium
GCAGTCCCGAGAATCCGGTGGGCACGCTGGAGCGGGCCTACGAGTTGATTCGGGTACGTGAGTTTACGGCTTCTCCGATTACGCAGGTGATTCTGGCTTCGGGCGACTACACGCTGCCGCATGGGATTGCGCTTTTTGGGGCCAACTTTACGCTGATTGGCGGCTGGTCGTGGAATCCGGACACGAACGTCTGGACTCCGCCCACCAGCGGTCGGAGCGACATCGAAATCACCAACGTGTGCCCCTGCGACCCGGCGATCGACAGCACCGGTGAATGCGTGCAATCGAGGTGTGAGCCTCAGAAAGGCTACGTTGCGGCGATCGACATCGCCAGCCCGTCGGGCGTGCGGCTCTCGAACCTGAATCTGCGGGTGGCGGCTCAGCCGGTCGCGCGGGGACCGGTGGTAGGCGTGGCCTGCTGGCTGATTGGGACCGGCGATGGCCCGGTGGCATCGTGCGCTTCGCTGGCGCTGAATCAGGTGCGCATCCAGATGGAGAACGCTCTGGCTGGTGAGCCCCATTCGGCACCCGCCGTTGCGGGTGAATCGGGGCGACAGTCGTCGGGACGGACGCCGCCGCCGTGTGAATCCGAATACAGCTGCGTGCTTCCCGGGTTCGACGGAGGCGTTAGTTCCTGTGGCGCGAGTGGGGGAACCGGTGCTGGAAGCAAGGCACAAGACTGCTACATTGCAACCCCAGGGTCTATGGGGCTGCCGGCTGGTTGGGGTGGAGCAGCAGGGGAAATCCCTGATTATACTATATATTCGTGTAACAGTTCCCCTGTCGGGCCGGGCGGCCGAGGTCGATCGCGGGTGGAGCCTGAGGGCGGCGGCGGTCGGGGGATTGGAGCGACCGCTTACGCACCACTGTCGAGCACACCCACGTTCGCGACAGCGGGTGGCGCCGGCCTACCCGGTGGTGGCGGTGGCGGTGGTGGCTCAACGGGGGGTTTCCCTATTGAAGGTGGCGCGCGCTTTGGCGGCGGGGGTTCGTCGGGCGGCTGCGGCGGCGACGGCGGTTTCGCCGGCCGGCGTGGTGGCAGCCTCATCGGTTTGTTGATCGACGACCAGTTCGCGGGACCTGTGCTTCGCGGTGTAGAAGTGAATGTGGGTTCCGGTGGAGCCGGCGGCGCTGGGCAGGCCGGCGGTGCCGGTGGTACCGGTATCGGCCCTGTGGACCAGGGCGCGCGGACCCTCGGCGGCGCCAGCGGCCACGGTGCTGGTGGTGGCGGTGGCGGCGGTGGAGCCGGCGGTAGCGTGATCGGCATTGCCCGCTGGCCGTCGGTGCGCGTTGTGCTGACCCCTATTGTTGGAACCGCAGGAGCCGGAGGACCGGGCGGTGCAGGAGGTGCCGGCGGCACCGGTGGCATCATGCTGACCCTGGATGCCGCGCCCCCGGTCTTTGAGACGGCCGCTGGCGGTGTTGCCGGTACGCGCGGCGCTGACGGGGTCTCGGCCCGCTTCTGCAGCCTTGCGCCCGGCGCACCGCCGGCTGGTGAAGTCAGCTGTCGGTAAGATTTTGTGCCTGAAGGGGGGCCGCAAGAGCCTGGTTTTGACCCCAGCCGCCACTTGCAGCGGCAGGGTGAGAAAGCTCACCGGGTGCGCGCGCCCGGACGTCGCACCTTCAGCATCAGGCTGAATGAGGTTGACCACCCGGTTGTGAAGCGGTGGTGAGCCGGGAACTTGCGACCTGTTGAATGCGGCGCATAGTACAGCGCGTAGCGGGCAGCGAAGCGCTGTTCGTTCCCCTCATGTGGAGGTTGCAGCATGCGGACGGCTTCTGACGATAGCGCCAGAATGGACAAAGAGACCTACGAGTCGCGGCTACCCGAGCTGCGGGGCGCGCTGCTCGACGCGCAGCGCGCGCTGGGCTCGTACGGTGGTAACCCTCGGCCGGTGCTGGTCATTCTGGCTGGCCTGGACGGTGCGGGCCGCAGCGAGATGCTGAACCGCTTTCATGAGATGCTGGACGCGCGCGGCCTGCAGGTGCTGGCCTACGATAGCCCTTCCGACGAGGAGGACGCACGCCCCCGATTCTGGCGATACTGGCGTGGTTTGCCTGCCCGGGGTCGCATCGCGCTCATGCAGGGGGGCTGGTATGCGTCTGGCATTGAAGATCGCGTGACGCGTCAACTGAGCCGAAAGGGGCTCGTTCGTCTCATGCATCGCGTGGTGCGAACGGAGCGTGCGCTGGTGCAGGACGGTCTGGTCCTGGTCAAGCTGTTCTTGCGGATCTCTGAGCAAGATCAGAAAGATACGCTCAAGCGCCTCGAGTCGGATGCCGATACGTCGTGGCGGGTGACGGCTCGCGACTGGAAGCGTCATCGCAAGTACGACAAATACAACAAGGCGTGGGAGATCGCGTTGAACGAGACGGATTTGCCTGGTCAGGAGTGGGTGGAGGTGTCGTCAGCGTGCCCCCGGCACCGGGAAATTACGGCGGCAGAGATTCTGCTGCAGGCCATGCAGGCCGCCGTGACCGCCGCCGCCGGCGCACCTTCCGACTACGACTCGGCGCCCTGGCGAGTGGATTCGCCCCGCTTGCAGGCGCTGGATATGGAAGCGCGCATTGAGAAGGACACTTACGCGGAACAGCTGGCCGCCCTGCAGGGCGATATCGCTCGCCTGACGTGGGCCGCGCGCCGGCAAGGCCGTTCGTCGGTGTTCGTCTTTGAGGGCTGGGACGCCGCCGGCAAGGGAGGAGCCATTCGCCGACTGAATGCCGCGATTGACGCTCGCCTGTCGCAGGTCATTTCGATTGCTGCACCGACAGACGAAGAGAAGGCCCACCATTACCTGTGGCGCTTCTGGCGTCATCTTCCCCGGGCCGGCCATGTCACCATCTATGACCGGTCGTGGTACGGCCGGGTGCTTGTTGAACGGGTTGAGGGGTTTGCCTCGGCGTCGGAGTGGCAGCGGGCGTATGGCGAGATCAATGAGTTCGAGCGGCAACTGAGCGACCGCGAGATCACGCTGGTGAAGTGTTTTCTGCACGTGACGCCCGAGGAGCAGCTGCGGCGGTTCGAGGAACGTCAGGCGACCCCGTGGAAGCAACACAAGATCACAAGTGAAGACTGGCGCAACCGCGAGAAGTGGGTGCTTTACGAACAGGCCATCGATGAAATGGTCGGCCGCACTCACACGACCTGGGCTCCGTGGACGCTGGTGGCAGCCAATGACAAACGTCTGGGTCGTCTGGCTGTGTTGACAGCGGTGAGAGACGCGCTGCGAGCGGGCTAGTGATCGGATTACGGTGGTCTGTCGTGAAGAAGGGCGACGGCGCTCGTTGACCCCACCTGCTGGCGTGGGTACGGTGACAGGGTTGACCAGCGACATTCGGAGAACATCATGCCCATCGATTCCGCTGAACTTCGTCGCAAAGCCCTGCACGCCGCTATGGCGGTGACCATGGGTGCTGCCATCGTGGCCTGCGGTAGCGAGGACACGACTTCCGAACAGGATGCTGCTGTGTCGGAAGACGCATCGGCAGACGTCAGCATCGACGCCGTCGCCGCGTGCTCCGGCACCGCGGATGGCGTTTGCGGAGACACCTGCACGCGCGACAACGACGCCGACTGCTGCGAGGCAGATTCGATCTGCTTCTGGAGCGTCCAGAACAGCACCTGCGGCTGCGCCGTGGAGGGGCCGTTTGCGCCGCCATCGCTGCCCGCGCGGTCCCGGGCACTCCGAAGTGCGGCGGTTGCCTGATGGGTACACTACGTCTGGACGTCTCCGACACGGCGCTTCGAGCTGACTACGACCGACTCATCCGGCGCCTGCTGGAACGCGGCGACGACATGCCGGAGCTGGACGAGGCGCCGCGCCTGGAGGGCACCTATGACCCTCAGGTTCTGGCGCTCTGCGCCCGCAACTGGCGCATTCGCATGCGGCAGGAACACCATAGTTCAGCCGTTTTTGCCGGTATGTTGCCTCAGTTTATGGCAGCCGAGGCACCCGTAGATGTAAAAATGTGCCTGTTACGTGCTTCGATGGACGAGCTGCGCCACGCGGCGCTGTGCGCCGATGTCGTGCGTGTACTGGGTCACGACCCTGCTCTGGAGACGTCACTGGAAGCCGAGCCTATGGCAGAGCACCCGGGTGTGCCCGCCGACGAGGTCGCGCTGCGCAACCTGTTCTTTGTGGGGTGCCTGTCCGAGACCGTCGCGGTCGCGTTGCTGACCGAAGAGCGTGGGATGTGCAAAGAGCCGTGGGTGGCAAAAGTGCTCAGGCAGCTGACGGCCGATGAGACATTGCACGCACGCATGGGATGGATCTGGTTGCGGGATCGCTGGCCCCACCTGAGCGCCGACGCGCGAGAGCGCACGCAGGAGTATCTGGCGTTCGCGCTGGCGTGGTACGAGCAGTGCATGGTGCGCGCGACTCCGCCAGCGAGAATCCCCGCATCCATTCTTGAACAGGCACGTGCCATTGGTTTCGCTGACTGCGATGTGTCCAGAGAGCTGTTCTACGAGACCGTTGAACACGTGATCCTGCCTCAGCTGGACGACCTTGGGCTGCATGCCCGTAAAGCATGGCGCGACCGAAGGCTGATGGGTGACGCGATCGCCGGACAGGTGACGCTCACCGGAGCTGGCGCGTGATGCACGGTCGGGCGATCAGGACCGGGCCTGGGCGTGCTGCCGCCCTGATGGTTTTCGGGGTCGCGATGGCCGGTTGTGGAGCGCCACAGTTCGCCCCTCCGGAAGATCTGGTCACAGACCCCGTGGCGCTACTGGAATCGAGTGTGTCTGCTGCCGAAGTCATTCAGTCAGCGCGCATCCGGGCCACACTGGAATACTACGGCGAGGGAGGACGCGCCCGCGTCAGACAGGCGGTGCTGGTGCAGGCGCCGAATCGGGTTCGAATCGAGACGATCAGCCCGCTGGACACGTCGCTCTCGGTGCTGCTGCTCTCGGGAGACTCGCTGGTGTACTACGACATCGCTGGCGAACTGTATCTGGTTGGTGACCCGACCGCTGAACACATTGGCGAGCTGATCCCGATACGTCTGACGCCCGAGGATATTGTTCGGGTCATGGTCGGCGGTCCCCCGCTCGCGGGTCTGGCGGACGACCTCTCTGGTTCCACAGTCGAATGGAACGCGCGAGAGGGCTGGTACGACCTGCGCGTACCACTGGCCGACGGCGGTACGATGCTGCTGGGGATCATGCACGACGGCAGAGGCGTGGCCTGGGTGCAGGAGCAGGACGCACGCGGACGGGAAGAGTGGACCTTGCGAGGCGGTGACAGGCGTCCTGTGGAGGGAGCAGACGGGGTTGTGGAGGTGCCGTACCGACTGCGTTTTCGCATGCGTGCAGAGCAGGTCGACATCTCGCTCGAAGTCGAAAGGTACACGGTGAATCCGGAACTGAGCGACGAACTCTTTTCGCTCGATCCTCCGCGTGGTATCGAGGTGCGCAGGCTGCGTTGAAGTGGGTGAGACTGCGCGACGAAGTGTGGCTGTCGAAGGGTCGAGACTGGCAGGCCGCGGCGCTCGAAGTGGGTGCGCGTGGTAAAGGATGTGTGATGCTTGAAGATGAACAGCTCGGGCAGTTGCTGCTTGTGAACGGGGTCTGTGACACGGCAACGATCACAAGGCTTGGCGCAGAGGCCACCCGGTCGAATCGTACGCTGTACGACATGGTGGTGGCGCGTGGTGTTGTACCCGAGGCGCAACTGATTCAGATGGTCGGCGCCGTCCTTGGCGTAGGCGCAGTCCTTCTGAAGGACTTTCAGGGCGACGCGATGCTGATGTCGCTCGCTCCTGTGGATCTGTTGAAGCGGGAGGGCATGCTCCCGGTGGGCATTCAGGAGGTCGAAGGACGCCGTTCCCTGATCGTCGCGATGGCGAACCCCCGGAGTGGCAGCGCGTTGCAGTCCCTGCGGAAGTTTACATCCCTGCCTGTTGTTCCCATGCTCGCGGGTCCCCTGGATTTGCTGGCCGCGATCGAGCGTTGCGAACGAAACTACCTGGGCGATGCTGACGATGACGTGATCGAGAACGCCCCGCTCATGGAGGAAGACTCGCAACTGACGGCAGGCCTGCGTTTCACTCGTGACCACGAACTGGCACCCGGTGGCGATAACCCCGCGTTCGATGAGCTGATGAACGGGTTTTCGGCGTCCCACCCATCGGGTGTGATGAGCGCCCTGTCCATCATCGACGATATTCCGCGAGACCGGCATTCGGCGGCGACCCCACCCGACGGTCATGCGGTGGTGCCTGCGTTGGCGAACGATCGAATTGCACTCCCGCCGCCAATTCCGGCGCCCCGCGCACCAAGAAGCATGGGCCTGAGCGATCTGTTCCCGGCGGTTGGCAGCATGGTGCGCGAAGCCGCGGATGGCGCCAATCGACAGACGGTCGAATTCGAACCCGACCAGATATTGCGCAACGCGGCGACCCATGGTGGCCTCCCCGCGGTGTCTGTGAGCGGTCTGGGTGGAAACAGTGCCGTAGGCGGTCTGATGACCGGAACCGAGACACCTGGTGATGCGCAACGGGCTGGGGGCGGCAGGCCCCGTCAGGTCGCATCAGGTTCGTTTATGCGAGTGGCCCGGGCTGCCGCAGCGAGTCATGGAGACGTTCAGGACGAGGAGCGCGCGACGCTGGACGCTATCGAGTCTCATCCCCGGCTTGCAGTCGCTCTGTTTCGACTTCTTCAGCGACGGGGCCTGATTTCGGTTGCCGAGGTCAGGGCAGAGCTGGATCGTCTGAAAAACTGATCCGAATCGTGCTGAAGGTCTGGTTTTCAGGGCGGCGGTTGGTCGGTCTGCTCTTCCCGGTCCAGCTCACAGCGTTGAATCGACCATTGGGCGATGCCAGCCATGACGTGGCGCGTTTGCAGGTAGACAGGGCCGCTGTTCAGGCACCAGCGAGTGCGGACCTCGGTGGTGGATGAGAGCAGGGTGGCGTTGTTCCACCGCGCGGCAAGCAACTGGCACCGCTCCGTGTCTGGTTGTGCCTCGTCAGGCACTGTCTGGAAGCTCTGCAACGCGTCCGAAAGCTCCGCGTCCGACTGCGCCGGAGCCGGTAACGGGGTTTCCCAGGCCGCTCCGACGGCGATTGGGTTTGCGCAGACGGTGGGACGTTGTAAAGTGTCCACGGGGTTTGTGCCACACGAGCCCGTCAGAGCGGATGGCAGCAGCAGCGCGGCGTCGTGAAACCAGTACACGCTCGACCCGTCCACGCGCGAATCGATGACGATCGAGGATCCGTCTGGCTGGGTGGCCTGCCAACGGTGAAGATCTGCCGTGCCCAGGACCTTTTCGAACGTCATCCATCGCTCTGTGTGCTGCAGGTCCCACTGCTCATGGGCGACGCTCAGCTGGGTGATGGTGCAATGGAAGCGGGGTGAGTGTAGCGCTGCACTCGCAAACAAGGGTGGGATAGTCGAAGCCGCTGACGATGGAGGCGCTGCCTCTGATGGGCGATTCAACCCCTCGGAGGTCGTCGCTGGCGGTGCAGTCTGGCAGGCGGAGGCTCCGAAAATGGCCCCGGCGACGATGCGCGGCGCGAGCATGCGGTATACCCGGGCCGCGGTGCGAACGAGCCGCCCGTCAGGCATACTGAAGCCCTGAAAGATGTGCCAGAATGTTGCAGAATGCGTGAAACATCAGCGGGGTGGCGATGGTGCCTGTCCGGTCCCGGAGGGCTCCAAACAGCAGCGATGGGAAGAAGACTGCCAGTCTGAACGGGTCCCCGCCGACCATGAAGTGAGCCAGGGCAAAAAGTGCCGAGGCAGTCACATTGGCGAGCGTGACCTTCAGTCCGGCCACGCGCAGCAGGGTCGAGGCCAGAGATGGCCATCGCTGCAGACGCGGTTGCAAATAGCCGCGATAGAAGAATTCTTCGGGCAGCGCGACCAGTAGCCAGTGAGTGGCCACGAGCATCAGAAGCCATGAGAGCGAAAAATGCAGCGTGAGCGGGTTGCCTTCGACCGGAGTGCTGGACGCACCGCAGACGAATGATGCGACAGGTTGGCGATCCACGGTGGCCGAGATGGTGACGGTCTCATTGCGAAGCGGTCGAAATGCCAGCTGCGCAAGACGTGCGGATCGCCCCTGGTCTGCGATGTGCGGTTCGTCCTCCTGAGGGGTTGGCAGTACGCGCCGAAGAGGTTGGGATGCTTCGATGCGAAGTTGCCAGGGCGCATCCGGGGTATGCCATTTTACGAAGGTGGTGCCGTGTGATTCCCAGACCTGGACGCTGTTGGACGTGGTGTCCTGTGAGGTCGGCTGGCCCAGGCACTGACCGGGGGGGCGAAACAGCGTGCTCCAGCCGGGCTGGAAGTCTCTCTCGGCAAGGTTGGTTTCCCAGAGGTGTCTGCCCGGCAGATACAGAGCGGTGGTCAGGCTGCAGATGACGAGGGCAGTGACCCCGGCAGTGCGCCATGCCTGAATGCCCTGAGTTGGCGGGGTGGGGTCGGCGACATCGCGAGGCAGCGCAAACCTTGGGGTAAGAAGGAAGAGCACAGCGACGACGGCCACCAGGTTCTGGCGCAGGAGAGGAATGTACTGCCCTGCGACGTCGAGCAGCACGGTGGCGACAGAGACCAGGAGCCAGGCGAGCAGGCACTCCAGTAGAATCTGTTTGGGGGCACGAACTGCGTTCCGCGGCTCTGACGGTTGCAGAAGCGTGCCGAAAGCGTTGGTCATGTGCAGTTTGGACGTGATGAAGGTGGACGACAGATGTGTTATAGCGCAGAACAATGATCGGGTGTGAGTTCTGCCTCCTCGTTGGCGAGGCACGGACTGAACTTCCTGTCCCCAGGGGAGTTGGCCCCGAGTAAAGTACCGAAACGAAGGATGAATCGCCATGGCAACTGGTGAAGACGGAGGGGGTGCACGGCCCCCGGCAGGAGTAACCTTTCTGGGCATCCCGGCCGTGCGTGCTCAGGAAGATCAGTATCGACTGCGTCATCTCGATGGCACTGTGGAGGGTCCGCTGGCGACCGGCGTCCTGCTGCAGCGAATTCGAGACCGGATGCTCACGGGGAACGAGGGCGTATCCCGCGATGGTAACTTCTGGATCCCGATGATGGCGATCCCACAGTTTCGGGATGCTTTCGATGGTCACGGACCTGGGGACGGCATGACCGCGATGGGGCAGTCGCTTTCCGAAGATGCGCATGGGGGCGCCGCGGTAAGCGCTGCTCACGCGCGTGCTGCCGCTCCCGCTCTACCTCCACCGCTGGCCGGGATGGGGCTGGGCGTGATGGGGGCCACGGGTATGGACGCGTTCGGATCGGGAGGCTGGCCTGCTCCTGATGACGAAGGTCGATCGCTCTCCGTGCCTTCTGGTGGAGGAGCGGGCGTTCCCTTCCGTCCGGCATCTGCTGCAACGGGTGAGTTACCATCGCCGCGCGGCTTCATGGGTCTTTCAGGGGTAACCGAAGAGTCGGGCGCGTTGCCGTTGCTGGACCGCGGGCTGCACGCTGCGGATTACGGCCAGTCACCCGTCGCTCCCGGCGGCTCGACTGTATTGTTCGAGGATCTGGATGATGAGCCCGAGCTTCCGGTCTCCAGCCAGATCGGATTGCCTCGATCATCGAGGACGCTGGCCATGTCTGCAGATAGCGGTGTGGCGGGGCTTCCGGGCAGCGCGACAGGTCTTCCCGCCAGCGCGACGGCCTTTCCGGCCTCTGCATTTTCGGCACCGATGTCTGCGGCATCGGCACCGATGTCTGCGTCTTCGTTCGGTGTCGGTGCCAGCGGTTTTCCGTTATCGGCGTCGGCACCTCTGCCGGGCGTCCACTCCGATGAAGAGTCGGTTTTGCCGGTGTCCAAGACATCAGCGCGCACGATCGGCATGTCGGCCTTCAGTCTCGCGCCGGGTCCTGAACTTCCTGCTTCCAGTCGTATGCAGGGGCTGAATCTCGAAGAGATCGGTAATGCAGGACTGTGGAACGACGACGATGTGATCCCGGGGGCGCGTTCGGGTCAGGATTCGCGGAGTGCCGCTCCGGTGGGGTCTGCCGCACGCTTTGATTTTGACGACGATCCGTTTGCCGATGATCGCGCTTGGCAACATCGAAATGACGGCGGGACGGAATCAGAGGCCTCGTCATTTTTCGGCGATGAGCCTCAGCCTGTTGCCTCTCCGACAGCTGCCGCCGCGCCTCCTGCATCCACCTCGCGGGCTCGCAAAGGATCCGGGAAAGTGTTGCGCTACGTCGCCGCAGGTGCGGTGGTCGTGGCGCTGGTTGGAGCAGGAGTCCTGATCGTGCCGGGTTTGTTGCCGGTTGAGGAGGAGACCGTCGAAGGAACGGGTCCGGTGGTCATGGCGGAGCCGGCTCCGGTTGTGCCGGTGGCTGTGGCATCGGTTGTCGGCGAACTCAGCTCTCTCAAGTCGGCAGGTCCTGCACAATTACGTGAGTTCATCGCGTCAGCAGCGGTGTCAGCGACGTCTTCTGCCGACGATCGGGCCAAGGTGCTGATTGCCCAGTGTCTTCATCAGATGTGGGTACCGTCAGATACCGAGGCGATTGGCGGGATGCGCAGCCTGTACGACGGTCTTGTGGTCGTTGAAGGTGCTGACGCTGAACTGATCGCTCTGGCCCGTGGTGCGTTCGAGGCGGTCTCGCGTGACGCAGACCCGGCGACGGGTCTGCAGTCTGTGCGCAATCCGGCGTACGTGCCGCTCGCACGTCTCTTTGAGGCTGTTTACGGGATCCAGAGTTATCGGGGCGTCTCCTATGCCGTTGCAGCACCGGCGGCACCCGAAGCCGCTCCCGGCTTCGGCACCGGTGCGGAAGGCTCGGGTGCAGCTCAGGGGAATGCCGCTCCGGGGGAAGGTTCTTCCCCTTCGGCTGAAGGTTCTGCCGGCGAGCAAGTCGACGGTGGCCCGGACGCAGCGGTGGTCACCGAAGGCAGCGCAGGCGATGCGGACGGCTCTGGGGCTGCGGGAACCGATGACGCAACGGCTGCCGCGACCGCTGCAGCTGCGCCTGCGGAGCTGGACGATGCCGTGATGCGGTCCCTCGAACGGGCGTTGTCGGCAGACCCTGACCTGGGCGCGGCGTTGTACTGGAGCGCATGGGCCCGGTTGGAAATGGGAGACTACGCAGCCGCGCTCGAAGGTTTTGACCGACTGACCACGGCGAACGATCTGCATGTGCCGGGTCATATCGGGGCCGCCTCTGCGTTGTTGCGCAGCGGCAATCTGGCCGACGCGGACGCCCGCATTCAGCGGGTCATCGACGAAATGGAAGCGCAATCCTTACCCAGCGAACGTGCCCAGACCTATATCTCCTCGGCTGAAATCTCGATTGCGCGGCTGCAGACGCAGTTGGCGATCGAGTCGCTGCTCAGCGCTCTTCAGGCCGAGCCGGGTAACCGGCGCGCGTTATCGATGCTGGGTGAACAGTTCTACGAATCGGGGCAGTACCAGCGTGCGCTCGAGTTCTTTCAAAGCCATGCCGATCTGGCGCAGGATGACCCCGAAGCGATTGTGGGGCTGGTTCGCGCTTATCTGGGGCTGCAGATGTTCCCGGAGGCTACCTCGTCGCTGGAGGGGGCTGTCGCACGTTTTCCGCTGGATGGCCGATTCCCGTATTTCCTGGGGCGTGTGGCCGAAGAGCAGGCGGAGTTCGATCGTGCGATCGAGTACTACACGCAGGCGACCCAGATCGATGGATCCTTCCGCGATCCCTGGCTTCGTCTGGCTCAACTGGCTCAGCGGTCGGCTGATGTTCCCGAAGCGCTGGCGTATCTTCAGCGGGTACCACTGGCCGAGCTGGAGGATGCAGATCTCGCCAATGAGATTGGTGAAGTGTACCTGTCACTGGGTGAGGCCAATCGCGCAGTGGGGGCATTCCGGCGCGCGCTGGAGATCGATCAGGCCTATCCGAATGCACGGATCAGCCTCGCAGAACATTATCTGACCATCGAAGAATACGCTCGTGCTCTCGGTGAGATTCGTTTGATGGTCGATTCTGGCGTCGATACGCCGCGAGTGCAGTTCCTTCACGCCCGCGCGCTCACCGCGACCGGTGAATACAGTCGTGCTCAGGAAGAGTTGACCGCACTGGTCAATCAGGAAGCCGATAACCCAGAATACCTGCACGCGCTGGGTCTGGCGCACTTCGGTGCGGGCGACTGGGTGAACGCTCGCCGCCGCTTTACCGAAGCCTACGAGATGCTGCCCACGATGTCGGATGCCCTGTATTACATGGGTAGGTGTGACATCGAGCTGAGTGCGTATCATGAAGCGATCTCCGAATTGTCGACCGTCTCGATGCGCAGCAATCGGGGTGAATATCACTATTGGCTCGGTTTTGCCCTGGAGCAGAGTCGTCAACAGCAGCAGGCGTTCAGTGAATACACAAAAGCGGTCGTCGACGACATCGGATGGTCGCTCGAGAACCCGGAAGTGTTTTATCGCCGGGCTGAGCTCTTCGCTCAGAGCAACGCCCCTTCGCAGGCCAGAAACGAACTGCAAATCCTCCTGACGCTCCGCCCTCGTCACGCCGAGGCGCTGCGTCTTCTGGGTCGGCTGAACTTCGATGAGCGCAATTTTGACGCTGCGATCGATGCCTGGGAGCGCAGTCTGAACGAGAACTCAGACCAGCCAGAGACGCGGTATTACATGGGACGCGCGTGGCTGGAGCGCGAACCAGCTGATTTGCAACGCGCCACGTCGTTTCTGGAGCAGGCGCGCGACGGGGGTGTTGCTGAGACGCGCCCCGATTTGCACCGGCGACTGGGCTACCTGTATCGTGATCTTGGGCGAACAGCCGATGCGGTCGCATCCTTGCGGGCTTATCTGGAGACGCCTGATTTGAGTGTGGACGAACGTCGCAATACGCAGAATATTATGAACGAGTTGAGCGGAGTTCGCTGATCCGGTCGCGCAACCGGGTACGCATTTGGGAGTTGCCACCCGTGGCTGCGCCGCTAGAACAGTGTCGACTTCCGGGAATTTGGCCCGCCCTGCTGGTGGGCGTTGCTTCACGACGCTTGGCGCTTGCCAAGACTTTCTCATCTGGACGATAGTCAGAGTACCGAATGCTCCATCCGGAGAGGCTACCGTGAAAGTCCTAGTTCTGGCCTTCCCATCCACAGAGCGAACGCAGCTGATGGAGAACCTGCGCGCATGGGGTGCACGAGAGCCGGTTCCTGCAGACTCGTGGGGCGACTTCATGAAGCTCGCGATATCGGAGCGTCCCGACTGGTGCCTGCTCTCGCTGGAATGTCTGGTCGCATCGGGGAATGAAGCGCTGAACAGTACAGAATGGACTCTCAGGGCGTTGAAGCTGGGTGCTGTCATCTCGGTCTCACCAGCGTTCGCCACCGTTCAGTACGAAGTAGAAGCGTCCACCGAATTTGAGCTTTTTGTTGCCGAGCCGATCGATATGGCGGTGTTGGCACCTCTGGTGGCACAACTGACCGGTGTGACGTTGACCCCCCCTGTTGGCAGGGTATCGACCTCGGAGCTGACGGCGGCGCCAGTGACCAGCGAGCTTAGTTGGACCGAAGAGCTGGCCGCCGATCTTGATTCTGAGCTGGGTGATGACAGTCCCCTCGAATTCATGGACTTTCCGCTCACTGGCAGTAGCCCGGTGGTGGAGCCGACGGAGACATCATCGGAAAGGCATCTGGCAGGTGCGCCGTCGCAAGTCGTTCTTGAACAGGGCCAGTCGACTCGCCTGACCGGAGCGGCGCCTGAGTCGGCCGGCCATCAGCCCGCCGCGAGTGTGCCGTCGGAAATGTCTGTTACGCGCAGGATGTCTGCGGTGAATGCCTCGCTGCTTCACGCTGCTTCACGCGCGAATCCACAGCAGAACCACCGGGAGCCCGAGCGATTACCGGCGCCTTTGCTGGATCGTCGGCCTTCCCGGAGTACGGATGACGAGAGTCGCAGCCTGTCTGAAGAGGCCCGCCTGATTCAGGCTGCACCTGCCGAACGGGTTTTGGAAGGTGCCCCTGCTGCACAGGGGAGTTTCGAGAGTGTAGAGACTGTTGGAGCGATCGGGGCCTCAGTCGCGTTGTCTGGTGCGGTGGCCGACGCGTCTTCCGGCTTCACTTCATCCGATTACGCTGGCGTCGACGTCGAGCCTGACCCCACAGGGCCCGCATCTGAGGCGTTGCCTTCACCCACCGAAGTAGCGCCCGGTGGTGTTGACGTCGCGCGTCAGGCCCATCGTGCGCATCTCGTGACGCTCACCGGAGTGCGCGGAGGTGTGCTGCAAGGGGTGAAGCTCCCCAAGATTCTCTTCGGTCTTTTCACGACACAGGCGACAGGGCGGCTGCGTATCGTTCAGGATAACCTGCAACGCGATGTTCTCCTTCTGAACGGCGCCATCGGACGAATCGCAGCGGATCCGACCCTGTGTGATGAGCCGCGCCTCCTGGGAACCTTCAGTTGGGACACGGGTACCTACATTTTCGAGGAGTGCGGATTTAACGTGTCCTCGTTTGAGTCGTTTGGTGACCCGCTTGACGTGATCTATCGCGGCATCGCGACGCGTCTGTCCATCGATAATGTCATGAAGCCGCTGACTCCCTATCTGCGGAGTTTCCCGGTCTGTACCACGGCCATGCAGTGGATCGAAGCGGTGCCATCGCTTCAACGAGTATCCGCCACGCTCAACGCACTAAGCGGTGTGCTGCCGCTGGAACGTGCCATTGTGAGCATCGGGGATTCCGCCGACGACGTGATGCGCCGGGCCTACTTTGGCTGGCTGACAGGTTCGATGATCTTCGAGCCCAGCCCGAATGCTGAGCGCGTGCCGGTGCAGTTCACGACGGACTTCATGAATGAAGACCCCGACCAGTTGGCGAACGTCAGGCGTATGGCCGACACCATGGCCCGCAAACGGCGTTCCACGCAGTCGTTGCACAGCGTTAGCGTCGCGTCCCCAAGCTCCGCTGGCCCGTCTGCTGCTGGGCCTGTGGTGCTCGACCCCGCGATAGAGCAGGCTGCCCGTGAGCTCAACGGCCTGCTGAGAGGCTTCGCCAACCGGCCGCCACACGCCGCGCTGGGTTTGGAGCCCGGCTGTGGTCTTACGGCTCTTTCGTCTCGCTACTACGAGCTTGTGCGGCTGTATCATCCAGACCGGTATGCCAAGGGATACTCGGATGATGTTCGCGCACTTGCCCAGCGAGTGTTCCTTGAGATTCGCGTCGCGCACGAGCGCGCTCAGCTCGAAGAGGAAGCGGGAATTCGAACCGCAGGGCAGGCTGTGTCCACCCAGAGCTCAGGATTTTCCAGCGCCGGATCAGGCCCTACCGGCGTCTATCAGGCCGTTGCCACCCCCGCACCATCGACCGTGGCGGCAGATGCGACGAACGCCGGTGTCGGTCAGACGCGGAAGGTGAGCGATGTGTTGGAGCGCGTTCGCGCGCGCCATGCGTCCAGCATGACGGGCCCATTCAACACGCCTGGTCTGACGCCCCCCTCCGCTCCTTCGGTGAGCAAGGCTCCAACAGGCGGCGCTCCCATCAACGAATTTGGAAGCGCCCCGCAGAGTGTTCGGAAGATCGCAACCCTCAACAGCCGTCCCACCATCTCTACGCCGGCGGTCATGTCACCTTATGCGGGAGTGGCCCCGGAGCAGCTCTTTCGAAATGCCAAACGTGCGCTGGTCGCCGGTGCGAACTCCAAGGCACTGGAGTTGCTGGATGCCGCAAAAGATCGCGGCATCAATGGCCCAAGTTTCGACGCGCATGAGCTCTATCTGCGCTACAGTTTGCAGGAACTATCCGCTGTTCGCGTTCTGCCACTGCTGGAAGAACTGACCAAAGCGGTTGAGCAACCCGCTGAATTGTCTCAGGTACTGGTGCTGCTTGGTCACGTGCTGCGCATGGAAGAGCGCACTGAAAAGGCAATCGAGTATTACAGCAAGGCGCTGGATGCAGATAAACTGAATGAAGAAGCAATTCGCTGGGTTCGACACCTTCGGTCGCGCACCGAAAAAGCGGCAGGGTCGGGACAGGGCTTCCTGAACAAGATTCTGAACGGGAAAATCACCCTTTCACCCACCAAGAAATAGACACTTCGGCCGCGTGACGCGCCCCATTCTGGATGTTTCCTATGAGTAGAATCATTGGTATCGACCTCGGAACGACCAACTCCTGTGTGGCGTTGTACGAGGATGGTGAAGTCGTCGTTCTCCCCAACTCGGAGGGCTCGCGCACGACACCGTCGATAGTGGCCTTTACCGAATCAGGCGAGCGTCTGGTCGGTCAGCAGGCCAAGCGTCAGGCCGTAATCAACCCGGAACGCACTCTCTTTGGCACCAAACGCCTCATGGGTACCAAGTTCCGAAATCCTCGCACCAGCGAAATGCAGCGAATGCTGCCCTACCGACTCGTTGAAGCCATAAACGGCGACTGTTGGGTAGGGATTGGTACACAGAACTATTCGCCGCCGGAAATCGCGGCGATGGTGCTGCAGAAAATGAAGTCTACGGCCGAGGATTACTTTGGCGAGCCCATCTCGGAAGCGGTGGTCACCGTGCCCGCCTATTTCGATGATGCCCAGCGCCAGGCTACCAAAGATGCGGGACGCATCGCTGGACTGAACGTCAGACGCATCATCAATGAGCCCACCGCGGCGGCCCTCGCCTACGGAATCAACCGCCGTAAGGAAGCCACCATTGCGGTTTTCGATCTGGGTGGAGGAACCTTCGACATCTCCATTCTTCGGCTCAAGACCGGAGTATTTGAGGTCATCTCGACGTGTGGAAACAATATGCTGGGAGGTGACGACTTTGATCGCGCCATTCTGGCACGTCTGCTGCGCGTATTTGAAGACGAGACAGGCATCGACATCTCGGAAGACAAGATGGCGCTGCAGCGTCTGCGCGAGGCCGCGGAAGCCGCTAAATGCGAGCTCTCCACGCTCGCGGAGACCAATATCAACCTGCCCTTCCTCGCCGTCGACAACACCGGACCACGGCACCTGAGCTATCAACTGTCGCGGTCAGAGTTGAACGATCTGGTCGCTGACCTCGTGGATGAGCTCGACGGTCCATGTCGTACCGCCGTAACAGATGCGGGGCTAAGCTTTCATGACATCGATGAAGTGCTGCTCGTCGGTGGTATGACCCGCATGCCGCTCGTCCGCGAGCGCGTTGAGTCCATCTTTGGTCGCAAGCCAAACAAGTCCATCAACCCGGACGAGGCTGTTGCCATGGGTGCCGCTATTCAGAGCTCCATACTCGAAGGCGAGCTCCGAGAGGTGATTCTGCTGGATGTTACTCCCCTGAATCTCGGCATCCGGGTGGTGAACAACAAAATGTCGGCCGTGATTCAGAAAAACACGACGCTGCCGGCTCAGGGAAAGAAGATCTTCACCAACACAGAAGACAATCAGCAGGTGGTGTCCATTACCGTGCTGCAGGGTGACAGCAGTGTTGCGACCCAGAACCGCATTCTGGGAACATTCAATCTCGGAGATATCGCACCACGCCCCGCCAATATGGCGCGTATTGAGGTCGTCTTCGACATCGATACCGACGGCATTGTGCACGTTACCGCGCGCGATATCGAGACCGGTGCGAATCAGAAGATCACCATCACGGACCATGGCGGACTGACCGAGGAAGAACTTCGTCGGGCTACTGAGCGCGCCAATCTTCATCGGCAGGTCGCAGGTTCCTGAGCACGAACCTCGCGCGACGCCATCGTTACCACCATCAGTTCGCGCGCTTGCTCCAAGCTCAGCGCAAACACCGTACACAGCCTCTCGGCCAGCGCTTCCAAAGGCAGGTTCGGCTTGTGACGCCGGTGTTCACACCGGTCAACGCGCTCTTACTCGGCGGGCTCCATATCGGCCGGGAGCTCGACTGACTCCGTCAGCTCCT
>JAGWVZ010000568.1 GCA_018970625.1 Myxococcales bacterium
CCCTTTCTTCCTTTGCGCCGAGCAACACCGGATGGCGTCATGCCATTATGTTTATCGGCCATGCACGATCTCAGGCGAGGAATCAGTTCACTGGGGTAGCGCGTACTCTCAAAACATCGCGCCGCGCACGGCATACGCCCCGACAAACAGGGCATGCCAAAAACTTGACCAGCGCAAAGTCGTTTATCTGCCGCCGATCGCGCTTGTCAATACAACCCGCAACCGGAACCACTTTCCGGGCCACGAACTCTCCCAGCCAACGATGTAGACCGCGCTCGTTGTATGGCCGAACCTGCGGGGCACAGCAAAACGCATCCAAGGCTCAACCTTCACCGGATTCAGCACCCGACACGTTGCCCGCCATTGGCGGCGCAAACTCCTGCGTTGGCAACGAGCGGGGTTGCCGCTACGATCCACGCCGGCTTCGCCATGGAGGTGCCATGAAAAATGTGCTGCTCGGCTGTTTCCTCTTCGCAGTAGTCGGATGCGTGGCCCTTGCTGCAGGTGCCTACTTCCTCGTGTACAAACCTGTCATGGCCATGCTCGAAGACGTGGACAGCGCCGTTCGTTACGAAGATCGACTCGCCAACCAGGACGCGTTCTCTCCCCCAGCCGAGCCTGTCCTGACCGAGGAACAGGTTACCCGCTTTGCCTCGGTTCAGCGAGCGATGCTGACGGCGGCGGGTGATGACCTCGAAAAATTGCAGGAGGCGCTTCGCCGCATCGCCGAACAGTCCAGCTCGACGCAGGACTGGCGCGCGTTCACCCGGGAGCTGGCGCAGTTTGGTGAAGCCATCAGCCTCATGCGCAGCGTCCGCGACGCACAGGTGCTGGCCATGAACGAGCAGAACCTTTCGCTGCAGGAGTACCAGTGGATTAGCGGCGTATTCTTTGCTGCGCTTCTCCCCACCCAGAGCATCGAACAGCTGCAGGCGCTGGCGCAGGAGGGGAGCGTCACGCCAGAAAGAATCCACGCCGTCTTCGAAGGGTCGGGACTCTCTGAGTCTGCGCACCCGAGCGCGGCGCTGGTCGCCCCTCTTCGGGAAGAAGCCGTCAAGTGGGGGCTGCTGTACGCCATTCAGTTTTAGGCCCTCGTCGCGTTCGCTAACGCCGCTCGGGCCAGGGGCACACCACATTCGACTTCGATGTGAGGAATTGCTACGAGGACGAAAATTGACCGTCTTGTCCAAAGGCACCGAATGAAGCTTACACAGCTCCTTCTCCTGGCCGGCAGCGCAGCGCTAGTCGCCACCTCTTGCGCCTCGGATTCAGCCTCATCGAGAGCCAACAACGACGACCGTGTGGGAGACATTCTGCTCTTCGAGGACGGGTCTGCCGATGCGGACGCCAGCTCGGTTGATGCTGACTGTTCATGCCTGCCTGACACGGACTGTGCCTGCGAGGCAGACGCTGGAGACACGCGGGATGGAAGCGCCGACGCTGTGGAAGCCGGCGCCGAGGTTGGCGATCCCTGTCTTCAGGACGCGGACTGCCGCTCGAACTTCTGCCTGGACGTCGTGGCCGGCGACGACACACCGGGCGTTTGCAGTGACTTTTGTGCCGATGAGGCCGACTGCCCTGAAGGTCAGGACTGCCTGCTGTTCACCAACTCCGGAGGCGACGCCCAACGCATCTGTGTCGACCTGGACCTGTGCTTTGACAGCGACGGCGACACGTTCGGGCTCGGTCCCGGCTGCCGCGGCCCCGACTGCAACGACGCAGATGCGCAGGTAAACCTGCTCGCCGATGAAATCTGTGACGGCGTCGACAACAACTGCGACGAGAATATCGACGAGAATGCGCTGGGTGTCGGAACGCCCTGCGAGACCGGCTTTGCAGGACAATGCGCCACAGGCCTGGTCGAGTGTGTGACCGGCAACGAATTTTGCACACCGATTCCGCCGAGCGACGAAGTATGCGACGGTACAGACAACGACTGCGATGGCGACGTCGACGAGGATCCCACCGATCCGACCACCTTCTACGAGGACCGCGACGGCGACCTGTTCGGCAACGCCACCACCAGCACCACCGGCTGCACCGCACCGACAGGCTACGTTGCCGTGGCAACTGACTGCAATGATGACAACGCTTCGATTCGGCCCGGAACGGGCGAGGTCTGCAACGCCATTGACGATAACTGCGATGGTGTCGTGGACGAGCTTCCGGCGGTAGGCGCGATCCCGTTCTACCCCGACGCCGACGGCGACGGCTTTGGCACCGGTTCATCTCCCATCAGCGGCTGTGCTGCTCCTGCAGGATATGCTGCGCAGGGCGGTGACTGCGACGACGCAAACCCACTCATCAACCTTGAGGCGCCCGAGGTGTGCAACGGTGTCGATGACGACTGTGATGGCGCCATCGACGAGGGGGTCACGCCACGTTGGTACGCCGACCGCGACAGTGACGGAGCTGGCGACCCGGCATCGTTCGTCGACAGCTGTGGGGCGCCTGCCGGCTACGTAGGCAACGCGAGCGACTGCAATGACGGCACCTTCTACATTGGCCCCGGACAACCCGAACTGTGCGACGGGTTCGACAACAACTGCAACACACTCACCGATGAGGGCGGGTGCCCCACCGGCTGTGCCGGCAGAACCTTCGAAAACCGTGGCTACATGTTCTGCTGGGGCGACACCAACCAGGTCAGCTACTCGACCGCGCGCGGTCGCTGCGGCGCCAACGGCATGATCCTGGCGCCCATCAACTCTGGCGCCGAGAATAACTGGATCTTCGACACCGCCAATAATCTCATGCCCACCAACTGGGACGACCTCTGGTTCGGCGGTGAGCGCAACGGCGCCAACGAGTGGACATGGCCCGGCGGAGTCGTTTTCGCCCAGCCGAACGGCACACCCGTCGGCGCAGGGTT
>JAGWVZ010000569.1 GCA_018970625.1 Myxococcales bacterium
CGCGAATCGAGCGCAGCTTGGCCTCGGGCAGGTTGGCGCCCGTCACATCAACGTCCCGCAACAACGTCTGCGGAATCGCCAGCACCACGTGGTCAAAAACCAGCTCGTTGGTACTGCCGCCCTGCAACAACGCTATCGCGACACGCCCGTCGTCCTGCGTACGAACGCGCTGCAGCACCGAATCCAGCACCAGCCGGTCACCCAGCGCAGCCGCCAGATGCCCTGGAATGGCGTCGTTTCCGGCGTGTACGTGCCAGCGCTCATCCGAGTCGCCCAGAATTCGGAATGGCTCCGGCGTAGTCGAGTCAATCAGATACATCAGGTTCAGCACCGACTGCTGTTCAGCCTCCAGACCATACTCCGCCGTGTAGGCAATCCTCAGCACCTCGCGCAGCGTCGGGTCGCACTCCCCCGTCGTGTCCAGCCACTCCAGAATGTTCTGCGCGTCCACCGCAGCGAAGGCCGTTGGGTCTGCCTCGGCTGCCGCCAGATCGGTCACCATGCGCGACGCTACCGGACGCCACATGGCGGCCAGCTCTTCTTCCGTCAGCATCCGGCCACCGAAGAAAAATCGCTCCGCTGCGACGCCCGACGTTTCGACGACGGTACGATCATCCAGCTGTTCACCAAACTCTCGCGCCAGCGCCAGCATCACCGGATGCCCTGAATTGATGAGCTCGGCGCCGAGCTCGGCGACCTGACCGCCCTGCATGGTGTCGCGACTCGAGAACATACGACCACCAGCCCGATTCGACGCTTCGAAGAGCGTCACATCCAGACCCGCCTCCAGCAGACGCCAGGCGCAGTGAAGTCCCGCGATGCCGGCGCCGACCACCGCCACACGCGTCGCGCGCGCGCTCTCCGAAAGGTCTGTCGGCGCCGACGTCGCTCCACAGGCCGATGTGGACACGGCGACCGTTGCTGCCGTCGCCCCCAGCAGCGCACGACGGCTAAACGCAACGCCCAGAGGGCGGTTCGCAGCGACCGCCTGTTGAACCGCCGCATCCTGCTGCAGCGATCGTCGAAGAAGACGCATCCAGGGGGTACGACTCATGGTTCACTCCCGGTTTGTTGTGTGGCGGGGTTCAGCGAGGCTCTTCATCAGACGCAGACAGTCCACCGAATCGCCGGTCTCGCAGTCCGTAGTCCTGCAGGGCCCGATCGAATGACGCTTCGTCAAAATCCGGCCAGCAGCAAGGATCAATATAGAACTCGGCGTAGGCAATCTGCCACAGCAGAAAATTCGATACGCGCAGCTCGCCGCTGGTGCGTATCACCAGGTCGGGGTCCGGCACGTCATGCGTCCACAGGTGGGCGCTGATGGTTTCGGCGGTGACCTCTTCCGGGGTCATACGTCCCGCAGCCACCTCCGCGGCGATCGCCCGCGCTGCGAACGCGATCTCCTCGCGCCCACCATAGCTCAGGGCGATAATCAGTTGCATCGCCGAGTTGTTCCGCGTGGCGTCCTCCAGCAGCTCAGCCGCCATGCGAGCGTCCGACGGCAGTCGGGAACGTTCACCAATCACGCGAAAGCGGATGTTCTTATCCATCAGCAGGTCATGCTCCTGCTCGCAGAACTCCACCAGCAGCGCCATCAGCTGCTCGACCTCCTCGTGCGGGCGACCCCAGTTCTGCGCGCTGAACGCGTACAGCGTCAGACAATCCAGTCCGCGCTCGCGAGCGCGCGTCACCACCTTGCGCACCGCGCGGGCACCAGCCTTGTGACCAGCCGAACGGGCGAGCCCCTGACGCTGGGCCCAGCGACCGTTACCATCCATGATGATGGCTACGTGTCGGGGAACCCGAAGACCGACGGGCTCGGCTGTCGATGTCGCAGGGGATGTGTCACTCATGCCGCGCGTCTTATTCGCCATGCGGGGGATTGCAAGGAGCGTCTCTTCAAGAAGAAACAACGTTTCCAGTTGACGGCATACCACCAGCAACCGGCCGAGACAGCCTGAAAAGTGGGACTACCGGTCAAATTTCCAGGTGCGCTCGGTGCGTTCGGCTCCCACGCGTTCCATCAACGTCGCGCCGTCGGTCGTCATGCCCAGCGCACGCAATGCAGGTCCGGGCGAATCACCCGGGTTCAGCACCCAACGGTTACCCGCCGACGTAATGCCGGCTCGATGGGTGTGCCCCAGCACCAGAAACCGATACGCCGACTGCCGCAACAACCAGCGCAGCGCCCGCTGCTCCAGCGCCGGCACCGAACGATGCTCCCCCGTCAGTCGCGACTCAATGCCGCGCATGCCATCATACACCGGGCGCAGCGGGCCGCTCGCAACCCGCCCGCTGGCCCACGTCACCAGTCGAGTCAGCGACCGGACCTGCTTCACCGGAGCGTCAAATCGGTCACCATGCTCCACTCGAACCAGCGCGCTGCCCAGGCGCACATCCAGAGCGCGCTCGGCCTGCCCGCCCTGCAGCAGCTCTTCGTCATGGTTTCCAACCAGCCAGATGATCTCCGATCGCCGAAACAACTTTATCAGCGGTAGGTTACATGAATCGACAAACGCAAGCTCATCGCGTTGTCGAAGCGGAATGACCCCGCGATCCAGATCGTACAGGTCACCGTTGACCACCAGCGTACCCCACCGGCACAGCAGGTCGTCCACCCAGTCGGCCACTTCGTGTACCGGCGCCCGAAACGACAACGGCGAGCCTGGACGCCCCACGTGCAGGTCACTCACCACCGCAAAACGCGACAGGCACAGCGTCCGACGAGCCCCGGTCAGGTCACGCAAGGCGCACGCACCGGCGCTCGCGCGCACTCACCACGCCCTTCGTCTCGGTCGCTCCAAAGGGCGGCACCTGAAGCTCCTGTCCCGGCTCCGGGGTCGCCGGCCTGGTCTCTGACGTACTCCGCAT
>JAGWVZ010000020.1 GCA_018970625.1 Myxococcales bacterium
CGCCTTCCCATCCGGCTACCCGGTGGACCCCCTCGATTAAGCTTTTTGCGGCCCATCTGGACCGTTTCTTTCGAAGAGGCAGTTGTGAAGAGAACGTATCAACCCAGCAAAATCAAGCGCGCACGCACCCACGGCTTCCGCGAGCGCATGGAGTCGAAGGGCGGACGAGACGTCCTCAAGCGCCGTCGGGCCAAGGGCCGCAAGCGCCTGACTGTGTCGTCGCACCAGAAGTAAGCTACCGCGCACGCTCAGGGTATCAACCCTCCCTGAACGACGGTCCGGACGCCACCCATGCAAGGGTTTGGCGTGCGTTACCTCGGGTTCATTGTGGACAATCGAGCGCCTTCAGGCTCCACAGAGCCACGACGATATCGCTTTCTGCGCCGGTTTCGGCTGCGAAAACGGTATGACTTTCTGCGCGTGCAACAGGCGGGGCGTCGCTATCGCGGTCGGTTTCTGACCTTCCTGCAAGCCCCTGCTGCTGAGGCAGAGGGCAGAATCGGGATTACCGTTTCCAGAAAAGTGGGGCATTCGCCCGCGCGTTCATTCACCCGACGCCGGCTTCGTGAATTGTATCGGTTACACCGCCATCTCTGGCCCACCGGTCTGGACGTGGTTGTCGTCGCAAATCCAGGGGCTGCAGAGGCGCCCTGGGCTGAATTACTGCAGGAATGGCTCAGCTGGATGAACCGCCAGAGCAAACGCCGATGAAGCGCCTTGCGATTGCCCTCATCACATTGTATCAGCGAGCGATTTCGCCGATGCTCCCCCCCGCGTGCCGATTTACGCCAACCTGCTCGGAATATGCCCGACAGGCGTTTGAGTTTCACGGCTTTACGCGTGGCAGCTTACTCGCTGTGCGACGAATATCTCGTTGCCATCCGTTTCATCCCGGCGGCTACGACCCGGTACCGGACTGCCCGCATTGTCAACCGGCGTCGTTGCCAGATACACCCAAGGACCCATGAGCGGTTTCCTCTCGAATGAAGAACATGTGAATTCACAGCGACGTACCTTGATCGCAGTGGGTGTCGCAGGTGTTTTGATTTATGCCTGGCAGGCCCTTTTTCCGCCTCCTGCCCCTCCGGTCAGCTCAGCGGAAGAAGGCTCTGTGATTCAGGTCGAAGGGTCTTCCAGCACCGAAATGGTCGAAGGTTCCGGCCTGACAACCCCATCGAACGTTCCTGTCGAAATCGAGCCGCAACACCTTCGAAGTGAATATCTGGACATCGCGATCTCCAATGTCGGTGGTCGAATTCACAGTGTCCAGCTGCTGGCACCGGAGCAATATCTTCCTCGTACCGATATGGCGGCCGTATTCCCTGACGGGGAAGACACGTCTTTTCCGCTCGGGCTGGAGCTTGGAATTGAGTCGTTGCAACCCGATACGGTCTACTCGTTCGTGGAAGAAGAAAGTACGCGTAACGGAGAGTATTGGACAGCGCTGACCTATCGCCGTGAATTGTCCAACGGATTACAGGTAACCCGGAAATTTGAACTTACCGAAGAGGCATTCGGGATGCGGGCGTCAGTACAGGTCGTGAACCAGAGCCAGGACCGCATTCGTCTGCCCGATGTGCGCCTGCTCCTGCCAGGCTCACTGCGCTCCGATGCCGGTGGCGGATTATTTGGAGGCAGTGGCTCGCTGCTACAGACCTTGTGCCATGGCGATTTCGGAACACGACGACGCCCTGCCCGCAAAGCATCCGACCCGCGCAACTACGAAGGACTCGTCACCTTTGCCGGGATCAACGAGAATTACTTCCTCGCAGCCGTCGCTCCCGATGCTCCGGAGTCAACGACGGCCTGTGTCGTTGAAGGACTCGACGACGAGCACGCACTGGTCTCCATTCAACATGCGGAGATTACGCTCGAACCCGGCGCCACCACGACGCTGTCATGGCTCGTATACAATGGTCCCAAAGACGTCACCTATTTGCAGGCGTTCCAGAGACAGCTGGATCAGTCACTCGATTTCGGGTGGTTTAGTTTTATCGCCGTGCCTATTCGCGGCGTTCTTCTCTGGATTCAACAATATGCTGTCAATTGGGGACTCGCCATCATCGTCCTGACGCTGCTTCTCAACGTGTTGTTGTATCCCATGCGACGCAGCATGTACGCGAACAGTCGCAAGATGGCCGAAATGAACAAGGTTCTTCAGCCTCGGCTCAAAGAGATTGAAGAGCGCTATCCAAACGACCCCATGAAAAAGGCCGAAGAACAGGCCCGGGTCATGAAAGAACTGAATATGAATCCGCTGGCCGGCTGCCTCCCCATGCTGTTGCCGCTATTCATTCAGATGCCCATCTTCATCGCGATGTATCGAGCCATATGGAGCTCGACGGAACTCTACAACGCATCGTTCGGCCTCTGGATTGTCGACCTTTCCCAACCAGACCCCTATTTCATATTGCCCATCGTCATTGGAGCCCTGTTTTATCTGCAACAGAAGCTCATGCCTGCGCCAGGTGTTGACAACCCCCAGTTCAATATGATGCAGAAGATCATGCCGCCCATGTTTACACTGATGATGCTTTTCATGCCGAGCGGTCTGGTGTTGTATTCATTGGTCAATACCGTCGTATCCATCGTGCAGCAGAAGATTCACGGCAGCAGTGGCGGTACAGCGGTGCCCTCGCTCTGAGTGTTTCTATTGCGCTGTTGGAGCCGGTATTTCTCGCCGCCATAGATTAAGGAGCTCAAGTGACGAGTAGAACGAATCCGCCCGGTAACGCCGGCGCTACCCCGGCCGCTCGTCCTGTTCATCAGGTCGCCAAAGACTTTGATATGACCTACCGGCAATTCGCCGAACGCGTCGCAGAGCTGGGCTTTTCCTGGGACGTCTCGAGTCTTCACAAATCGCTCACTTCAGAACAGGTGGCTGAGTTTCGACAGGCCCTGCGCGGAGGCGCACCAACACTGCGAATCAAGACCCACACAAATTCAGAAATTGCACCCGACGGCAGCAAGCCGTTGTATCAAATCGCACACGAAAACGGGCTGACCCTGAATCAGCTTCGTTCGTTTATTCGCGAACAACGACTCGGCTGGGATACCGCCAGCCACATGCAGCCCTTCACCGCAGCACAGATTTCACAGCTCGTTGACCTCGGCATGCGCCAGCGCAGTAATCGCCCCCCGGGTCGATTCGCAGCAAACAACGAGTCGCTGTCCCCCTCTGATGTCAAACAACACACCGGCACGGCTCCTTCAGTTCAGTCACGGACCGGAGAATCCACCGCCCCCACCACTACTCAGGTATCCATGAGCGACAATACCCCCAAGCGCAAGCCGGGACGCCCGCCAAAGGCCGCCAGCGCCACGCCCGCACCCGCCGCTGCCACCACTGAAAAGCGCAAGCCGGGGCGTCCGCCAAAGGCCGCCAGCGCCACGCCCGCACCCGCCGCTGCCACCACCGAAAAGCGCAAGCCGGGGCGCCCGCCAAAGGCCGCCAGCGCCACGCCCGCGCCCGCCGCTGCCACCACTGAAAAGCGCAAGCCGGGACGCCCACCAAAGGCCGCCAGCGCCACGCCTGCACCCGCCGCTGCCACCGCCGAAAAGCGCAAGCCGGGGCGCCCGCCAAAGGCCGCCAAGGCAACGCCGGCGCCCGCCGCTGCCACCACTGAAAAGCGCAAGCCGGGGCGCCCGCCAAAGGCCGCCAAGGCAACGCCGGCACCCGCCGCTGCCACCACCGAAAAGCGCAAGCCGGGGCGCCCGCCAAAGGCCGCCAGCGCCACGCCGGCTCCCGCCGCTGCCACCACCGAAAAGCGCAAGCCGGGGCGCCCGCCAAAGGCCGCCAAGGCTGTTACACCTGCCGCTCCCGTCGCCGCGCCTGCAACCGTATCCCCGGTCGCTGCGGCTGACGAAGTCACCTCGAGCGAGCGCTCGTGGCGGGTCTGGGAGATCGCAAACGCACTGGGTTACAACAGCAAGGAACTGTCAGCTCGCTTCGCCGAGTGGGGTCTCTCCATCGACGCAAGTTCCCACATGAAGTTTGTTACGCTGGCACAGGTAGAGGCACTCAACGCTCGCCTCGCCGCGCTGAAACTCAACAAGCGCGTCAACACCGCGAACGAGTCCAGCCAGCGCCTCTATGAAGTTGCCGAAAGCTTCAACATGAGTGTGCCAGACCTGCGCAAGCGTATCGAGGACCTCAAGCTGGGATGGGACGTATCAACGCACATGAAGCGCCTGACCTCCACCCAGGTCGCCACACTGGGGCAAAAGCTGGCCGCGACGAAAGTGACGACCGCTTCTGCGATCCCTGCAGAGCCAACCGTTCGTCTGCATGAGCTTGCGACACGCGCTGGCCTCAAGTGGCCGGCATTCCGTGCTGCCGCTGCTGCTGCCGGGGCAAAGGGAGACTTCGGCTCTCACCTGCGCCAGATCACGACCGCAGAAGCTGAAGCGCTGCTCAAGCCGGTGAAGGCAGCGCCAGCTCAGGCTGCCGAACCTGCTCCCGTTTCATCTGTTGAAAACAAGCCAGCGCTGCGTCGTGTTCACGAGGCAGCCGCAACGCTGGGCATGAAGTCTCCCGAGTTTATCGCTCGTGCCAAGGCCGCCGGGGTTGAGCTTGGAAGCCATCTGGCCTTCGTCACCCCCGCTCAGGAAGCCGCGATCGCGGCGGCCCTGTCGGGTACTCCGGTCATCGCACCGGCAGAATCTGCAGCAGCGGCACCTTCCGAGAAGCGCAAGCCCGGTCGCCCAGCCAAGGCTGCCCCCGTTGCGGAAGTACCCGCCGCTGCTGTGGAAGTCCCGGCTACCGTCGAAAAGCCGGCTCCCCCGGCACCTGCCAGGACCGCCCCTGCTGCTGCCCCGGCTCCCAACCCGGCTTTCGCAGCAGGCAGCGAATATCTCGGCTCCGTACTTCCCGACCTCGGCGTTACCCGTCCGAAAATCGCCGTGAGTCAGAGTGGCGATTATGTCGAATTCGAGATCAGCGGGTTTGACGCAGCGAAACTTCTGGGAAGCGCAAACGCTGCTGCTCGCACCGACGTCGTCGAGTCACTGGAACAGATGACCGGCAAGGCGATACAGAATGCCACCGGTCAGACGCTTCTGGTTCGTATCGACATCAGTGGTTTCCGCAAAAACCGTCGCAGCGAGATCAGCGAAGCCGCTCAGCGTCTTGCCAGGCTCGTTGTTGATTCTAACCTGCCGGTCGCGTTCGGCGTTATCGGTTCTTTTGACCGTTTCGCCTTTCACAATGCCCTGAAGCAGGACGGTGTTTTCACGGAAAGTGAAGGTCAGGGCGCTCAGCGTCGACTGACCGTTTCGCCCCGTCGCCGCAAGGATGCGTGAGTAATTCGCCACCATGACTGTCTCGACCATCGCTGCCATCGCAACCAGCCCTGGCAACGGTGCGATCGGCGTGGTCAGAATCTCTGGTCCTCTGTCGCTCTCCATTCTGCAATCTATCGCGCCGCGGTTCCGGGAACAAACGCCGGAGCCGCGGCGCGCTCATTTCGTGCGCCTGCAAAGCCACGATGGCCGCGTGCTCGACGAAGCGGTCGCGCTATGGTTTCCCGGCCCCAAAAGTTTCACCGGTGAAGATGTCGTCGAGCTGCAGTGCCACGGTGGCACCTGGACACTACAGGGCGTACTACAGCAATGTCTGCAGCTAGGCGCGAAACCGGCCGAGGCCGGTGAATTCTCTCGCCGAGCACTCATCAACGGAAAACTCGACCTCTTGCAGGTCGAAGCCATTGCCGACGTCATCCATGCACGGAGCGAGGCCGCTCATCGTGCCGCCCAGAGCCACCTTTCAGGGCGACTCTCCAAAGAGATATTTACGCTGCAAGACCTGCTCGTTCAGGTGATGATTCTGGTTGAAGCGGCCATTGATTTCAGCCTTGAAGAGCACGTCTTCACGATTTCGCACGCCGACATTCTGACGCGTCTACTGCCTGTCCGGGAGGGTATTTCGCACCTGCTCGGCACGTGGGACTCCGGCCGGATGCGAATGGACGGGATTCGAATCGCCATTGTAGGTCACCCGAACGCTGGAAAATCCAGCCTGCTCAACTGGTTTGCAGGACACGAGCGCGCACTGGTGACCGATATTGCCGGAACCACCAGGGACTACATTGAAGAAAATGTTCTGGTGAAAGGCCTTCAATTTGTTCTGGTGGATACGGCCGGCATTCGCGACACGGGCGACACGGTAGAAGCGCTGGGCGTCCGTCGATCGCTGGAGCAGGCCGAGCGCGCCGATGCCATCTGGCTGCTGGTGGACGCGCGCGCGCCGGAGCTGAGCAACGCCCTGCTGCAAAGTCTGCCTGATCGCCCGGTGACCGTATTGCTGACGATGGTCGATCTTCTGGGGTGCGCCATCGACACGTCAACGCTCTGTTTGCAGGGCGGCACTCCGGTGCATGGCCTGAGCCTGAAAACCGGCGAAGGCACCGGCGCGCTGTACGACCTGTTGCTGGAATCCGCACGTCGCGCCGGTCTGCGCTCGGACGAGGACTCAGCCATTATTACACGCGCCCGCCATCGCGACGTCCTGCAACGGGCTCTGGCCGCTCTCGATCGTGCCGCACAGGCCGCGATGGACCGAAGGGACCTCGAGCTGGTCGCGCTCGACCTTCGGATGGGGCTGGATGCGCTGGGTGAGATGGTCGGCGCGGTAACGGCCGACGATGTGCTGAACCGCATCTTTGACGGCTTCTGCATCGGCAAGTAGCACGCCGCCAGACCGGGGCCGGCGAAAGTTAAAATCCTCTTTATTTACAACCACATACAAATACACTCCGCGCGTGACATGGAGCGCGTTTTCGTGTAGGTTGCGCTACCATCCACTCTCGCCTGACTCCGCCCTTCCGGCGGCCATGTCGCGCTGAGCTGTGGCTGGTAGTGCCGAGCCCAACCGATGTGCTGTGTCGGCCTTCCCGGACCCATCCCCAGATGCAGGAACATTTGTCATGACGACTCCCGATCACCGTCAGGTCGACACGAACAACGATTACAACGGCGACAGCATTCAGGTGCTCGAGAACCGCGACGCGGTGCGCAAGCGCCCCGGCATGTACATCGGCGACACGGACGACGGCTCAGGTCTGCACCACCTGGTATACGAAGTGGTCGACAACGCCATCGACGAAGCGCTGGCTGGTTACTGCGATCTGGTGAATGTCATCCTTCACGACGACGGGTCGTGCTCGGTGGAAGACAACGGCCGCGGCATCCCGGTGGAGATGCACAAGACCGAAAACCGTCCCGCGGTCGAAGTGGTCATGATGAAGCTGCACGCAGGCGGCAAATTCGACTCGAACTCCTACAAGGTTTCGGGCGGTCTGCACGGCGTGGGCGTGTCGTGCGTGAATTTCCTGTCGCGCAAAATGATTGTGCAGGTGAAGCGTGACGGAAAGCTGCACGAGTGCATTTTCGAGCAGGGTATTCTGACCCAGCCTCTGCGCGTCATCAAAGAGAACGTCGGCGAGTCGGGCACCACCGTTCGATTTCTACCCGATGGGGAGATCTTCTCGTTCATCGAGTTTTCCTACGACACGCTTTACCAGCGTCTCCGTGAGCTCAGCTACCTGAACTCTGGCGTCCGCATTCGTTTGTTCGACGAGCGAGACGGCCGCGAAGCCATTTTTGCCTTCGAAGGTGGTATTGGCGAGTACGTGCGCGAGCGCGCCAGAAGCAAGTCGCCCCTGCACAACGAACCGATCCGCATCATCGAAGTACGACCCGATTCCGGCGTCACGGTCGAAGTCGCCATGCAATGGACGGATGGTTCGCGTGAAGACGTGCTCTGCTTCACCAACAACATTCGCAACCGCGACGGAGGCAGCCACCTCGCCGGCTTCCGTGGCGCTCTGACGCGTACCCTGAACAACTACGCGCAGGACTCCAAGGTACTCAAGAAGGAAAAAGTCGAGGTCACCGGCGATGACATCCGCGAAGGACTATGCGGCATTGTCTCCGTCAAAATGCCCGATCCGAAGTTTAGCTCTCAAACCAAGGACAAACTCGTCTCGAGCGACATCAAGGGCATCGTCGAGAACGTAGTGAACAACAAACTGGCCGAGTTCCTCGGAGAAAACCCGTCGGTCGGTGCGCAGATTGTCGACAAAATGGT
This sequence comes from Myxococcales bacterium, assembly GCA_018970625.1. The sequence goes on from JAGWVZ010000020.1 coordinate 8,087, forward strand.
ACTCGCAGCTCGCGCTCGTGAAGCCGCTCGCAAGGCGCGCGAGCTGGTCAAGCGCCGCGGGGCACTCGATAACGCAGCCCTGCCCGGTAAGCTCGCCGACTGTCAGGAAAAGGACCCCACCCTCTCGGAGATCTTCTTTGTCGAGGGTGACTCCGCAGGTGGGTCGGCCAAGCAGGGGCGCGATCGTAAAAATCAGGCCATCCTGCCCCTCAAGGGCAAAATCCTGAACGTCGAAAAGGCCAACCTGCGCAAGCAGCTCGATAATGCCGAAATTACCACCCTCATCTCCGCGCTCGGTACCGGTATTGGTACCCCGGGCGATGAAGATGGCTTTGACCTCTCACGCCTGCGGTACCACAAGGTCATCATCATGACCGACGCCGACGTCGACGGTTCACACATCCGCACCCTGATGCTCACGTTCTTCTTTCGACAGATGTACCCACTCATTGAAGGCGGTCACCTGTACATCGCTCAGCCGCCGCTCTACAAAATCAAGCGCAAAGACCGCGAAATGTATCTGCAGGACGAAGCGGCCTTCGAGGATTTCGTCATCAGTGGCGGTACCGAGTCGGCTAAACTCGCTTCGGAGAACAGCGCACAGAGCTGGGGCACCGAAGAGCTGCGCGCGATCACCCGTGATTTTCTGCAATACGAGAAAATTCTGACCCGATTGCAGCACCGCGGAATCGACCACCGTGTCATCGACGCGCTCGTCCTGAAAGGCTCTCTCAACGCCGAATCTTTCGGTAACGAAGAGACGCTGCGCAGCATCATGAACGCCGCCGTCGAAACCCTGAACACGAGGATTGTCGGTGCAGCGTTCCATGCACCCGAGCTGGTTCACGATGACGCCACCGACTCGTGGGTTGCCACCTGGCATACACGTCACCTGGGCAGCCTGCGGCGCACCGTCCTCACACGTCGATTCGTCGAACAACGCGATTTCCGCGAGCTGACCCGCATCAACGTGCAGTGGAACGAAATGAACGCCGACGGCCCACTCTGGCTCACCATCGGTCGGCAGGATGCCGTCGCCGTGCCGGTGCGCGAAAAACTCGTCGAGCTCATCACCGCTGAAGGCAAAAAAGGACAACAAATCCAGCGCTATAAAGGCCTCGGCGAAATGAACCCCGAGCAGCTCTGGGAAACCACCATGGATTCCACGCGTCGCACGCTGCGACAGGTCTCCATCGGTGACGCCATGGACGCCGAACAGGCCTTCTCGGTCCTCATGGGCGATGACGTCGATTCGCGCCGCAACTTCATTGAGGAGAACGCACTCAACGTGCGCAATCTGGATATCTGAAACCCATGGACGACTACGCGCAACGCATCACCGACCACTTTCTGGTTCGCATCGGTCGGTCAACGACGCTGTCGTCCATGGACCAACACTATCTGCAATCACTCGAGCGCGCCGGCGCCCCACTGCCCGCCGTCTGCGCCGGTATCGACGCCGCCATCGCTGCCAAACGCGAACCACCCCACGCGCTCTCCGAATGCAAACGCTGGGTCACCCGCGCCCTGAAAGACTACGCGGCCACTGGCGCCATCGCCGATTTGCAGGGCGTTGCATCATCGGGCGCTGCATCAAACACACCCGCCGACGTTCCGAAAAACGCCGATGTGCAGCCCGGCGCGCTTGAACAACGGCTACTGCAACGGCTGGCACAGCTGCAGCAAAAAACATCGCTGTCGGTGCAAACCCGCGCCGCCATTGTTGCGTTCACCGATGAACTGCGCGCCATCATCGATCACGAGCGAATTCTGGACGCGGCCACGCTGCTGATGCTCGATGACGCCCTGTTGACCCAGATACTGCTCGCTCACTCTGCTGACGAACAGGCAGCGCTTGGGGTCACGGCCACCGTGGACGAACACTGGCAGCCGAAACCCGCCGAGCGCGAACGTCTTTTTCGGAGTCTCGGTCTTTCTTCGCTGCTCGACAACCATACCCTCACGACCGTACATCACGGCGGCGCGTCCGCACGCTAACCTGAACGGAATCGCCCCATGGCAAACCTGAACCGCCGAAACACTCCTCGCCAGGCCGACCATGCGCTGTTGTGTCAGGAATGCCTGAACAAACGGTACACCATTACGGCCGGGCAGGAATGCGCTGTCGCCGCGCGGTGCCAGGCCTGTTTTCAAGTGTGCCCCACCTGCCAGGGCGCAGGCGTGCTCTTCAAGGAAGACTGGACGGGAGCCGTGACGTCAAAGACCTGCGGTTGCCGCACGCTCGACGAACGACTGCGCTTGTTCAACGACGCGACCGTACCCCGCCGTTACATCAACGCTGACTTGAATAGCTTCGACATCCGGGGCAACGAATCGTTGCGCACAGTGCATCTGGCGTTGCTAAAACTCGAGCTTGACTTTGAACCCGGCCAGAAAGGCGTGGGATTGAGCGGGCCAGTCGGTTCCGGCAAAACCCACCTCATGGCAGCCTTTGTACGCGAAATTACGCTTTCGCGTGGCATTCCTACTGTATTCGTCGAATTCACCCACCTGCTGGCCAGCATTCGTGCCGGTTACGACAAGCAGCAGGGCGAAGCGAATGTCCTCGAACCGCTGATCGATGCGCCCGTACTGATCATCGACGAGCTGGGCAAAGGCCTGAACACGGAATGGCAGATGGCGATTCTCGATGAGCTGGTCTCCAAACGCTACAATCGCTCGGTCACCACCTGTTTCACAACGAATTTTCCCTACCGCGACCGAACGCAGTCCAGCGCTCGTTCGCGCGAAAACTTCGAAGCCGTGCTGCTGGAAGAACGAGTTGGTGAGCGCATTTTTTCGCGCATCTCTGAAATGTGCGACCTGCACCGCGTCGACGCCGAAGACTATCGCAAGCCGCGAACCACAACGGTTTAATCCCCGGAACCATCATGAGTGTTTCTTCCTCGCACCGCGTATTTGTCGCAGGGGCCACGGGTTATACAGGGCGAGCTGTCGTCGAAACCCTGCGCAGCATGAACATTCCGCTCTGGGCCCACGTGCGTGCGAACTCAGCGCGCGCCGAGGCGTTGATTCCGGAGTTTGAAGGCCGCGGGGCGCAGGTCGTGCGTACCGACTGGGATACCGAAGCGCTGAAGGCCGAACTTCAGAACGTGCAACCCACCGTCGTCTTTGCCCTGCTCGGCATTACGCGTGCGGGTGCTCAGCGCGAGGCAAAACGGACTGGCAAATTGCCTGACTACGAGACCGTCGACTACGGCATGACCCGCATGTTGCTTGATGCCACGCAGTTGGTCACGCCCGGGGCGCGGTTTGTCTATTTGTCATCGACGGGAATCTCGGCCAGCCGTCCTTCCAACGCCTACATGCTGGCCCGCTGGAAATGCGAGCAGGATATCTTCTCGTCCGGCATCGACTACCTGATTGCACGACCTTCGTTCATCAGCGGCCCGGATCGAGACGAATCGCGCCCCATGGAGCGCATCGGTTCATCGGTGGTGGGTGCACTGGGAGGAGCGCTTTCGGCAGTTGGCATTACCGCCGTCGAACGCGCGATCGGTCCGATTTCCAACCATCAGCTGGCGCGTGTGCTGGTTGACGCAGCACTCGACCCAAAACAGACGAAGCGTATTCTGGAAGCGAAGGAAATGCCCCGTCGCTGATTTTTCAGGGCGGCGGATATTTCTGGCGGCGCCTGGGGACGGTTCAGAGCCCCCGACGAAATACACCACGCATGGATTGGGGTGGCCAAATCCGAGAGTGGTACAATGCAACCAATCAGACCTCTGACTCCCAGCGCGTATATCCACCTTGAAGAGCAGCCGTTGACCGGTCGGGGACCTCTACGTCAATGACTTCTGTGGCTCAGGCGTTTCGACGAGTAAGTATCTCAAGCACAGCTGCATGGATGGCGTCACACGTTTCCAGTCGCTCGAGATCCACCATGGCCTGGTCGAATTCCACCGGAGCCAGAAGAGCCGAAAGCACCGCTCGCGCAGTCTTCAGCGCACCGCGCTGCTCACCGCGCTGCTCACCGCGCTGCTCACCGAGTTCGGCAGCTTGACGAAGACGCTCCTCTATCAGTCGAGTCTGACGTTCAGTGGCATCAAGCAGGATCTTGCGACGTTCCCGTTCTGTCATGTAGCCAAAATTCATCACAGCGCTGGCGTGAGCGTCATTCACGGCGTTCTCCATCATCATCGTAAAACGAGGATCATTGTGGAATCTAGCTCGGCCAACCAGACCAAGCAATAGGCGGACCTCAGGAAATGGCTCCTGATACAGCCGCTCCAACTCAAGGAGCCGATTGTACCGTTCCACGATATGATTCGCGGATACCCGGGGTGACAGACACACGAAAGGCCAGCAATCTGGATGTGCGAACCGCAGGTCGTTCGGGTTGATTCTGATGAGCCGGTCGCTCGGTACAAAGCAGCTAAGCCCCTCATTGGACGAGAGACGTTCATCTGTGGCTTTTGCGTTATGTCGTTCCCGTTTTTTAGCGCCAGGGCGCGATGACAACATCGGCGCACGCCGCGTTCGTACTTCAATGGTGCGAGTTTCGATTCCACCGACAGGTAATGCAGGGTACGCCTGCCGCAACAAGTGCGCCACACAGGTTCCTGCACGAGAAGATGGTGCATGCCGAGCGGTCGATTGTAGCTCGCACGCCCACAGCTGACTGGCCCATGGGACCTCACATGAGTATGCGGCGTCAGGTATCCAGCGCGAAGGTGCGAGCTGTGTATCCAGCCGGCGAATACTTGTACGCACGCGGATCATCTCGAGCTCTTCATGGGTCGAGGGTTGCCATTTCGACCACATCATCCCCGGGTGACATTCAACTGGATCGAATAACTCGAATAGTGCTTCCGGCCAGTAATGAATGACAGCGCGCGCAGCGTCATCAAGACGTAGTGATTTTGGATTCATGGCATTTCGGGGTACCTCGTCAGCGATCGACCTGAATGGTCGGATGGATGTCGGCGGATTTGTCCCAACGATGCGTAAAATCGACACGTGGCTGTCGATTTTGCGCCATCGGCTGCCGAATCCCCCGGGACTGACGCCCAGAGCCTGCTGCAACGAACGCTGAACGCTACCCTTTCTTGCTCTTCTTCGCCTCGAGGTCCTGTACGGCCTGCTCGAGCCGACGCAATTTGTCGCTGAGGGCTTCGATGTCGCGGGTGGGTTGGGTAGGTGGAGCCGCGGAGCGAATGCTGGCGATACAGGCGTCGACCGCGACCTGATCCTGCTTCGGCAGCAACGCGCGATAGCGTTCCAGATGGCGAATGGCCTGTGGGTCACCCGCTGCGCGCAATCCTTGCACGGCATGCGCACGAACTTTGCGGTCGCTGTCGCGCAGCAGGTCAATCAGTAACTCAACGGCCAACTGCTTCTTGTCGGCGTCGGGAATCCATGGGACGACGCTGCCCAGCTGACTCACCGCCGCGAATCGAGCGCGGTTGGGTGATTTACCCGGCAATGCCTTCTTCATGAGCACCTTCAGCGCCTTCTTTGTTCTGGTGCGCGCGAGCGCCGCAAATGCGCCGGCCTGCGCGAAACCATTGAAGCCTTCCTCGTCAACCGTCGAGAGCAGGTATTTCAGTGGCGCGCGCTCGCCCTGTGCGCCCAGAGCCTCGAGCGCTGCCGCACGCGCCCGCGGCGGAAGCCCTTCCTCCAGTCGGTCGCGCAGCGTACCAGCAAACTCCGCATCCCGGATACCCAGGCATGCCGCGAACATCGGTTGCAACGCGGTCGGCTCCTGCTCTGCCGCAATCAGGACCCGCACCGCATCCACCGCCGCCTGTGAACCAACAGACGCAAGCGAACGAACATGCTCCACCCTGACACCCCAGAAAGGTTCCGATAATCCCGCGTCACGCACGGCGATCAGATTGGGGCGACGTGCCGTCTTGCACAGCTCACGCCCTGCATAAATACGGCCCAGAATATCTGCCGAATTTGCGAGCTGATGCAGCAGCATATCATCGCCCGGATTAAATTCCTGACGATGCAATACATGCGTACGCGAATCCACGCGCACGTGGTCGGGCCGCTTGTCCATGGCGACCGTAATCACTTCGCGCGCTGCCCGAAGCATAACAGGGCGGGTGTTAAACGATCCGTCGCTGTGCCACGCAACGTCGAGTGTGATATCAAACAACCCAATACCACGGGCCGCGTCCACCTGAGTCTGTTCAATCGTCCACGTCCCTGTGCGGCTCTCTTCATCCCACGCAAATGACACCTTGAGTTTCGGATACCCGGGAGAATGAATCCACTGGTCGAAGAATTTGCCGAGCGACAAACCGCTCTCTTCTTCGACGAGGTGGCGGAAATGATCAGTCTCTACAACTTTACCCGCATATTGATTCAAATAACGAGCGGTCGCTCGCCAGAATGCATCGTCGCCGACAAGCCGACGCAACGTATGCAGACGGCACGCACCACCCGGGTACAGGTGTGCGTCGTACATCTGCCAGGATGAATTAAACTCCCGGACCACCAGGGGCCGCATGTACCGTGTGTCTGCCTCACGGAAATAGGCTGACGCCGCCTGCAACCACTCATAATCGGCTTCATCGCGCCCCTGCGTTTCTTCAAACCAGACCTGCTCCATGTACGTGGCCCACGATTCCTTGAGCCAGGAATGCGTGTAGTCGCGGCAAACCACCGCATCACCAAACCACGAGTGCGCCATTTCATGCAGATTGATCTGGTCCACCAGACGGGTCCACTCGGTGGCCACGTCTTCGTTCATCACGAAAACATCATCCCAGCTCACCAGGGAGATATTTTCCATGGCACCGCCAATCGCCCGACCAGCAAACTGAAAATATTTCGGGAACGGATACGCCATGCCCAGACGCTTCTGAATCCAGCGTAGCATTTGCGGAGTGCGTCCGAACGAACGTCGAAGGTCCGCCTCGGCGTATTCGCGTGTGGTGAAATAAGCGATCTCCACACCATCGACCGATTCATCATCGGCCCTGACGAAATCACCGATGGCGAAACAGGCCAGATAGCTGGGGCAACGCCAGTTCAGTCGCCACGAGGCGGTGTGCGTGCCGTCTTCGTGTACCTCGATACCGGTGAGCTCTCCATTGGCGAGCACTGTATATTTCTGGTCGGCACGCACATGCCAGCTCAGTGTTGTGCGCACACTGGGGTGGTCAATGCATGGCATCCAGTAGCGCGCGCGCTCCGTTTCATTGTCGGTGGCGGCGAAGGTTCCGAGACCCGGCTCGGTATCCGTCGGTACTGAAAAATAAAGGCCTGCGTGTGGGTTTTGAACGCGGTAACGTACCACCAGCACCCTCGTCGCGTCGCGCGAAATGGGCTCGTGAAACGTCACATGCAGCTGCGTACCATTATACCGCCACGCCAGCCCCTGCCCGGGAGACTCCACCTCGACACGTTCAAACCCGACGGCATCGAGCACAATGGTCCGAACCCCCTCGGTGCGCGCGACCAGCGTAGTGCGACTTTCGGCATCCATGCGCTCTCCGGTGACATCCACCGTCGTGCGCAACTCGATATCCATCGGCTCCAGCGACAGGTCGGGGGGATACACCAGCTCGGCCCCGGGCAATGTGAAGCCAGCGCCAGCGCGGGCAGGATATTCGTGAAGGTGCGAAAAGACGGACATACGTCACCGGTTGAAGAGCCATAAGCATTCTTCACCTACATACGTCCCGGTGCGGCACGTGGGAAGTGGGAAGGCTTGAACACCGATGGCGATGCCACGACTCTCGCTGTTCGTATGCAGCGCGCCCTCCCGAAGTGCCCGCACCGAAACTCGCACCGCCCTGCAAAACCCGACAGAAATCAGAGGGGGCTCAGCGCAGGCGTTGCTTCATTTCGAAGCGCCCGCACCGAAACTCCCACCGCCCAGCAAAACCGACAGAAATCAGACGTTGAACAGGAAGTGTAGAGCGATTGCAACTTCATAGCGATTCTCATTGGTTACCTGTGATTGAGTCCCTTCGGTACACACTCCGTACACATTCAGCCCAGTAGCGCTCGACAGCGACAAGGGTCTCGTTGTCGGCCGCACCGTCGTAGTGGTCGGTCATGTCGCCACCTGTGTGGCCGACCAGCGCCTTGATGACGCCCCTGCGCACACCAATGCGCGCCATGTCGCTGATGCACATTCTACGTAGTGAGTGGATCGATTCGTTCGGAAATCCTGCGGCCACAAACCCACGCCTACCCAGATAGTCCCATTGGGCCCGCGATTTGTCAGACCGCAGCAGGCGCTCCAACTCATCGTGCAATTCGGCAGGGACCGGCACCGTGCGGCCAACATTGGTCTTGGTATCCTCTGGTCGCAGTGTGATGAATGGCGGAGACCAGCGGTTTATCGTCGCCTTTTCCAGCTCCCCTCGTCGCATCCCGGTCACGGCAAGCACGGCGAAATACACCTGCCCGGCCCATACGCCACCGAAGGCGGGCGCGAGATCCGCGATGCGCAGGTTCTGCCGCATCTCCCTATTCACAGCTAGCGATCGGCATACCGTCGACAGGTCTACCGGGGTAACTCCATCGACGTGCAGCCGCCTCAGAACCCATTTCAAGTTGCTGAGAACGAGGTTCGCAGATGATGGCTGAAGCTTGGTCGACGCAAGAAACTGGCCGTACCACTCCTCGATATCCCGACGTGTGACGCTGTCGGCAGGAAGTGCGCCCAACGAATCGCGCCAATGCATCGAGTTCACGCCCCAGCGCAATTCCGTGCTTGCCCGTATATTCTCACGAGCACGCGTCCGCTGCGAAAACTCCCAGACGGTTTCGGAGATAACCGCCGTGTTGCTCAGGGTACCATCGCGCAATTGCTTGGCGATTTCCTCTGCGCGCAGCAGGGCCTTCGCCACACCCAGCCGCCCAGTACCCCAATCCTCCGGACACTGGCGGGGTCCGTACTCATCACGCCGGCCGTCGCTCCGCGTCACCGCCACTCGAATCCACAAACGGCCGCTGCCCTCGTAGACGTGTCGCTCTCGTCGTTTCCAATCCTTCGGTCTACCCATGCCGCACCTCCACCTGGGGGAACACCGCGAGCACATCCGCCGGCGACCAGTACGCCGAGCGGCTACCTGCTGCCGGGTGTGCAGGCTTGACGCCCGCGTCCGCAAAGGCGCGCACCACGGTGCTCCCGTGCCGGTCCACGAGGTCGGCGACCTCGCGTGTGGACAGCGGCCGGCCCGCTTGCATGCGCTCCACGGCCAGCTTGTAACGGTCGACAGGACTCATGCGCGCACCTCGGCCATGGCCTGCCCGTGCAGGGTGCCGTTGCCGGTCGGCCCGCTGGGTGTTCCCATCAACGCATCGATGGCCGACAGGAACAGCTCCACGGTGCGGAGTGCGTATGCCTCCCTGGTGGCCATTGGCGCATCGAGCGGCACCTGCAGATCGAGCACCGAGGAGACCAGTCGGCGGCCGGGGCGAGCCGTAGCGCGCCAGTCCAGGTACCAGACCGCACCCGGGCCGGGGCGAAGGATGAGCAGCGCCATGTGGTGCTGCTCGCTGAGGGTGCGCAGGCGGGCGATGGTGCCTGCACTTAAGGGGTTGGTCG
>JAGWVZ010000570.1 GCA_018970625.1 Myxococcales bacterium
GGTGTCGTCGGGCTGCTCGTTCATGCTTGCTTCCGTCTCGCGCATCGTCGGCTGCGCGGGTGCCGTATTACTGCGGCTGGACCGGCAGAACCGGAGCCTGCGGCAAGAATCGGTCGATCACTTGCAGCGCCTGATCCTGCTGCGTCTGATCGACCTTGGATAACGTCTCAACGGTCTTGGCTCGCGTCAGTTCGGCGTCAGCCACCGTCGCCACCACATCGGCCCGAGCCTTCGCAGCCTTCGCGCTGGCTTCCTCGGCCGCAGCCGCCAGGAAGATCGCATTCGGATCACCGCGCTGGCCTTGCATCGCAGCCATCAGCGCCTGCGCCTCCTCATCGGTTGGCTTGACAACGCCGAGTCGCACCAGCTTCTTGCGGAAGAACTCGCGTACTTCGCTGATGCCCTCGCCCTCCATGTTCATCATTGCCATCGCCTGCAATACCTGCTGCGTCTCGGCATCGCTGGTAATCGCCAACATTCCCGTGAGCGCCCGGACGGTCGCAGCACGCTTGCTCTGGCTCGTCGGACCGATGTCAGCCAGCACGAACAGCTTGGCGTCGGAGAGATCGTTCTCCATGACGATCTCGCCATTCTCGTTGACCTTGGGCAGCATCAGTTCCACGCTACCAAGTTGCGCCTGCGCACCAACCGTCTTAAGCCTGCGGCCTGGTTCGTTGTAGATCTCCCGCGCCATGCCAAGCCAGATTTCGCCACCACGGCGCTTGGCCTTGGCGAAGTTGCTCATGTAGAGATACGCCTGCATATCAAGGCGCTGCTGAATCATCTCGACCGCTTTGCCAGAGATGTTCGACACGATCTTGTCGCCCTGTTCCTGATTGCCCAGGACATCGCGCATATCGTTTTCGGTGAGTTGCACCAGGCCGGCAAGGGCTGGCGGAACCGCAGGCGGCTTCGTGTAGCCAATCGGGCCGGTCACAGCGATGTTGCCGCTCGCGTCAGTGATCGGGTTGGCCAGCAGGTACGGGTAGTTCTTGAGGTTGTCCTCGGACCACATGACCTGATGGCCGGCAACCTGCTCGGGCGTGAAGATCGGCTTTTCGATGCTGCTCAGTGCGCTGATCTCGCCCAGCTTGCTGCGCTGCATATTGCCGAGCCGCTGAGCGTCCTTGGCGAGCCGCACATGGCCCATGCACCGCTCAACATTGTCGATGAACCACCGCTTGCCGTAGGCCGGAACCACCGGAATCGCATTGCCAGCGACATAGCCGACATCCTCGAGCACCCGGATGGCATTCAGGAGGTACTTGTGGCACCGCTTGCGCTTGATGCGTTTCTGACGCACCTCGACGCTCCCAATGGCGATCAGCTTTTCCTCAAGACCGGGATCGGCATCGAAGTCGCTCTGCGGGTATTTCTCTTCCTCGCCGTCAAGCGTCTGCCAGATGCGGATAGTCTCGCGTACCTCCTCGATGCGGTAATACTCGGCCACATAGACGATATCGGGCGTCAGCCAATCGAATTCGTGCTGGTGGATTTGCTTCGGCCAACTGGACGGATCGTCGCCCCACTCGGCCTTGTACGCATTACGCGTCATGCTGGTGAGGACGAAGCACCGCTTCGCGTCGGCTTTGTCCTGGCGCTTGGCCTGCAGGTCGAAATACACGCTGCTGTCCGCATCAAAGATCGGCTCGATCACGATGCGCTGGCGCTCGTTGTCGGGGTCTTCCTCGTCCTCGTAGACCGTGCGAAGCCGGAATGCGCCAAAACCGCCGCCGACCGCCTCCTCGAAAGCGTTGTCGTAGGCTTCGTCGGCCACGCTGTCCTGCTCATCGCTGCGGAACAGGTCATCGCAAAGCTCTGCGGTCTTGTCATCCTTGTCGCCGTCCGCCGACTGGAATGAGACGCTGATGCGGTTGTTGCGGTACTCGTTGACGATCCGCATGACCGCGCTGGCGATCTTGTTGACCTCAAACTTCGGCTTGTTCTCGAACTGCTCGCCCAGCGGCCCCTCCCACTGCGCCCCGGCGATGCTGTAGAACCGGCGATCTTGCAGGCATTGCAGCCGCTCGTCGCGCAGGGCCGACTGAATCTGGTCGAACTCCTGCATGGCCTCCGCGTGGATGTTGGCCAGCCGCTGATCGTTGGAAATTCGCGCCATTTCGGACCCTTTCCGGCCGGATTATGCTACCAGCGATGCGCCGCTGGCAATGCAAGCCCCGCCAGTTCGGGGCGCTTGGCAGGCGCTGTGATCGCGGGAAACAGGGCCGCGAGCGCCCATATGAGCGCATCCGCCCGGTTTGGCGATCCGCTCGCAGTATAGCCGGCGGTGCTGAACGCGGCCAATTCGTCCTCGAGTTCGGCAAACAGGCCGACATGACGAACCTTCCCCTGCTCGTAGAGCGCAGAGAACGGCTCGGCACGGACTGCCTTGCCGCGTGAGGCGGTCACGCCACGAAACGGAGTGCGCGGCCTGGCGGTCTGGATGACCTGCTGCACCATCGCCCCGCCGAAGTTCGTCTCGGCCACCACGCAGTCGGCCTGATGCCGGTCGAACGCGGAAGCAACAACGCGGCCCCATGTTGCCGGCCCAGCCTTAACAGTGCAGTCCTCCAGCACATAGGCCGCGCCATCCACGCCGATTCCGACCACCACGATGCCGATGGCGTCATTGTCCGCGCTTGCCTCGTCATCCGCGCCGGACGGATCGACGGCCACCACCACGCGCACCAGCTGCGGCACAGCGGCATCCAGCACGCGCCAGCGGTCGATATGCTCCTCGGGGAATAGCGCATTCGGCGTGGCGTCAGCGAACCGGCCCTCAAGGAACCGCGCACGCAGTCTCGCCGGCATGGCCTCCAATTGGCGGATGTATTCGGGCGACAAGTTCTGCGCGTT
>JAGWVZ010000571.1 GCA_018970625.1 Myxococcales bacterium
GTTGGTTTCTCGCTGGGTATTCGCTGGTCGTACTAGGGACTACACGCCGCGCGCGGGCATCTGGAGGACGTCGTCATCACTTTGTCATGTAAATGTTTACAAAAGGAAGTACGCCTGCTGGCAAATATTTTCCAGAGCGACGAACCAATGAAACAATCGGCCGTCATAAGGCCACCGCAACACAGCGTCCCCTTTCTGTGTACGTCCTCAACCTGAACCGGTGACTGTCATGATGCGTATCTCGAACCTTTATTCTCTTGCCCTCCTGGCCACCCTTGGCTTCGCCATCGGCGGCTGCGGCGACAGCGACGAAACGGAGACCCCCGAAAACGGAAGCGGTACCGAGACCCCCGAAGGTTTTGATCCCGCCGCCTGGTTTGGCGACGCAGCGCGCGCCGCTCAGCTGAATGTGGATCCGCAGCTCGGCGACAGCGCATCGACCACCGCACCAAACTTTGTGCCTGCGGCCGGCAGCCCGGCTGCATCGGGCGCCAAGGATAACGGTGGCGGCTTCTTTACAGCAGCGAATTACCTGGGCGCGTTCGAGCCGGGCGGCGCAGACTGGACGGCGGACTGGAGCGTGTGGGCGACCGGCTCCGTTGAAGCGGGCGACAGCCCTGTCGAGACCGTCTCGGGGAACATTGCCGAGAACGTAACCTGGACCGCAGACACGGTTTACCAGCTCACCGGCGAAGTGTATGTGACCGGCGGCGCCACCCTGACCATTGAGCCGGGCACCCTGGTCGTCGGCGACGTGGGTTCGGCGCTCATCGTGACGCGCAATGGCCAGCTGGTTGCCGATGGTACGGCCGAGGCGCCCATTACGTTTACGTCTTCCAAGCCGGTCGCCGAGCGTGTTGCGGGTGACTGGGGTGGCATTGTGTTGCTGGGCTCGGCTCCCATCAACGTGCAGTCGAACAACATCGAAGGTCTGGCCGCCACCGAAGACTCTGCCTATGGTGGTTCGGACGGCGCGCACAACTGCGGAACCCTTCGGTACGCCCGCATTGAGTACGCGGGCTCGGTGTTTGGCACCGACAATGAGCTGAACGCACTCACGCTGGGTGGCTGTGGCTCCGAGACCACGCTGGAGTACATTCATACGTTCCGCGGTCTGGACGACGGTATCGAGTTCTTCGGCGGCAGCGCGAACCTTCGCTACGCCATCGTGAGCTACACCGGCGACGACTCGCTGGACTGGGATGAAGGCTACGTGGGCAACATTCAGTTCTTTGTGGCGCAGCAGACCGCCAACGAAGGCGACCGCGCGATCGAAGGCGACAATCAGGGCGACGCGCCCACAGCGACTCCGCTCTCCGACCCGACGCTGTACAACGTGACGCTGGTGGGCGGCGGTAACCCCGAGCAGGAAGGTGTGCGTCTGCGCGCCGGAACGGCGGGTGCCCTGCACAACTTTATTGTGACGGGATTCGGCAAGGCAGCGCTGAAGGTCGATGGTCCCGAGTCCGAAGCGAATATTCTGTCGGGCGCCCTGGAAGTCAGCCACGGCATCTTCCACAACAGCGGCGAAGGCGGAACGGGCCTGTTCTAATCACTCCTGATGGGGGAGACCGCTGATCGCGGACGCGAGTGATGTGCCAGAGGGGCGCTCGCGTCGGCGATGCGGTTATTTCGTGACGCGTATCCGCCAATGCGGACGGTGCGCGGGTTGATTTCCAGGGCGGGCGACGTAGCTTGGCACGCGTTGTCGTGCCGCATTGCAACCCGAGGAGTCGTTACGTGTCAGAGTCTGCCAGCCTGGAGCAACGCCTGGCCCACCTTCGGGCCATGGTGGAGCAGCGTTCCGAAGCGCCGCCGACGGGTGTAGACCTGACAGAACAACGGCAGCGGCTGGAGAAGGCCCGGGCGCAGGTGCTGCACCGCCTTCACGAGGCCACAGAGAACGGAGACCCTGCAAGAATCGACGAGTTGCGGGCGAAGGCGCTACAGCTGGCGCAGAAGATCGCGTTGGTGAGCGAGGCTTCGCGGCCTTCGGCGAAGCCGTCAGAGCACATCGCAGACAGCGAACTTCGTGCCCGAATCGTTGGGTTTCTGACGTGGGCGCGAGAGCACGAAGCGCCGTTGAGCGCCGATGACCGGGGCGAGCTTCAGGCGATAGCGGCGAGTCTGGTGCGCAAGCGACGCGAGGCACTCCAATCGATCGAGACCTCGCTGCAGGCGGCACGGAAGCACGCTCTTCAGGGCGTCGTCCTGATTCGAGAGCTGTGTGAGCTGGTGGACACGCTTCGAGACGGCGAGGTGTTGACCGGGGTGCGGCGCCTTCCTTTCGAGTCGCAGCGGCATCTGGCCGCGAACCAGTTTGGGATGTCGAAGCAGGCGGTGATGTCGGCGACAGGCACATTGCAGACGCTGGCGACACAATGGCCCGAACTGCGTGCGTACGCAGCGTTACCCGACTGGTCGGCGCTTCCTTTTGATGAGATTCTGACCACCGTCGTTCCGTCGGGCGAGCTGGCATCTCCCGTAGAAGCGAGCCGGTTGGCCATGCGACAACGACTGCGCGCGGTCGATGACCTTGGCGCTGCGACGGTGCTGTGGCTATCCGAGCTGCTGAGTCAGGCTGCCGCCCTGCCTGGCCCTGCCGTGGTAGGCTTTGCGGCTTCGGCGCCCGTTCTGACCGATTAGGAGCGTCCACACTTCCCTATGTTCAGACCCCGCGATTGTGCTATGCCGCCGGCGCATCGCACCGTCCCCGTTCAACAGGAGAATCTGCATGTCCACGCTTGTCCCCATTACAGTTGCTCACGGCGATGGTATCGGCCCCGAAATCATGGAGGCCGTGTTGTTCATGCTCAAGGAGGCCGGCGCGCGCATTGCGCCCGAGACCAT
>JAGWVZ010000572.1 GCA_018970625.1 Myxococcales bacterium
AGTCTGCGCTTCGGTCTCTGAAGGGCCATTCCTTGCACCCACTGCGTGCCTCGGGTAGTTTTCGCGAGGCGCCAATTACACTTCTTTGTTGCGTGAAGGTTTACATGTCACTCGATTCCTCGATTCGTACCACGACTCTCCTGTTTCTGGTTGGGGCGCTCGCGTCGCAGTTCATTGCCTGTGGTGCTGAAGAAGGCGACGACGACAACGGCTCTGACAATGTGCGTCAGGATACCGACCGCGAAAACGATGGTGGCGTTGACCCTGCCGACGCTGTCACGGACGTGGTCGACCCGCGGCCGCCGCGCGAGTCGGTGTACGTCGTCTGGTCCGAGGTGCCCGTCATTGGCGCTCCTGCGGACGAGGTGTCACGGCTGTTTATCGCCGACGAAGACTGCCGACTTAACAAGAGCGACATGTGTGAATCCGGCTCCTGCGAGCCCACCGAGATTTTGTCACCGAGCGTGGATGAGCAGCTCTGCGCGAACCGGTGCGAGCTGACCTCCGACTTGTCCTACGTCGTCTACATCGACTCGCAGGCGTCGAGCACGCTGCGATTCGCTCCGCTCGGCGACGATTTTCAGCTGGCCGGCGACAGCACGATCATTGCCACTGAAGTTTTTGGCTACTCGATCGGCGGTAACCAGGTGGCTTATCGGTCGGCCGACACGGTCTATACGTTCGACCTGGCGTCGGGTACCAACACGGAGATCACCACGCTGCCCGGCACGGGCGGCGTCTACATGTCTCCGGATGGTCAGTCGGTGTTCGTCAAGCGCGTCAATAATGCGACCGGTACCATCATGGACCTGCTGCGCTACAACGCCGACGGAACCGGCGAAACGCTGCTCTACACCTTCGTGGACGCGGACGTGACCGGGTCGCTTCTCGGCGGAAGCGAGCCGGTTGCGCTCTCGCCCGATGGCCAGACGCTCGCCATTGCCACCAACTATCGTTACCAGTCCAACCTGTGTGCGTCGAATGCCGACTGCACCGAGCCTGGCTATGTCTGCCCTGCCGGTGGAGTAAGCTCGCGCTGCTACGCTCAGCAGCTCGCCGTTCAGACAATCAATCTGGGCGCCACCGACCGGCTGGGCGAGCCATGTTCGAGCAACAGCGAATGCGGCGATCGCCACACCTGCGACCTGACCGCGCCGGACGACAGTGGACAGGGCGTATGCCAGCCAGGTCGCACTCCGCTCGGGTACAGCGGGCAGAATCGGTGCTCGGTGCTGCGTGTGGGACAGTACGACTCCATGCTCCCCGGTCTGGCGTGGACCAACAACCAGAACGTGGTGGCTCTCGTCGCGAACAGCTGCGGCGGTCAGAATATCGCCATCACGGACCTCATCCGGCTCGACATCACGTCGGGGGCCTTTGAAGCGCTGCTCGAGAACCCCGGGCGCCCGTTCGGTGGCTGCACCAACGAGCTCGAGCAGTGCTACGACACCAACGCATGCAACGTGGAGTTCTACGGCATGTCGGTCTCACCCGCTGGTGCGTGGGTTGGCTTGACCGGAGACTCGTACTCGGCGGCCAGCAGCCCCGAGGTCTGGTTGTATGACGTGCGTGACGATGAGAAGTTCCCGCTGACGCGCTCACTGCCTACCGACGCGCAGCACGTTCAGATTCTTGCGCGCGACTGAAGTCACTGCGCGGTTGCGCCCATCCAGTGGGCGCAGATGCCGCCCGTTGTTAACGGGTGTCGTGCAAAGCCAGCTACCGGACGACCTGGGCCACGGACCTAGTCTTCATCGGCTCCGCGCTCGTCGTCCGACTCAAACTCGTCGGGCGAGGCGTCGTTGACCGAAGGATACCGCGCGATGTCAGTGCGCGCGAGCTGCCACGCCTTCTGGACAATCCACGACAGAGAACGGTCCTGGCGATTGGCTTCCTGTTGAATCTCCCGCAGCATCGAATCCGGGAAATACAGGCTCTGCTTGCGCTTATCGGACTTGGACATGTGAAATCTCAATGAGCATCAACCACCGTCACAGCCCGTTACGCGCACGCTGCGCTGGCGGGGCCGCCGATGTAGGAAAAGTCAGGGGATGGAGTGTAGACCCACGACTCAGCGCACACAACGAAAACTGCATAACGCCTCGACATGGCTTGCGTCCATCGTTTTCGCAAATGGAACCTTGGAGTCAGTTTGGGACGACTGCACTCGACCCCTCGCCGGGTGCGGGCGTGGACGGAAGAGCCGGAGCCACCGTTCCGCTGCCCTCGCTCGGGTTAAGTCGTGCCGGACGGGGTGGGCGTGAACGAGGACCACCCACGAAGGTCGCTTCGCCGAACTTGTCGGGCTGATGCCAGGAGCCACCACCGACAGGACTCCATGCGAAATAGCTGGCTTCGTTCTCGGACCCCGAGCGGTCGTAGCGATAGAAATTGACGCGCACGCGGTCCTGCGGCTGTGGCGGAACGTTTGGCAGACTCGGCAGGCTCGCCAGTGGAATCCGCATCTCGACCGTCCATGAACGGTCGCGGTCGCCACGTTCATTGACCGTCCCGTCAATCGACACCATCGACTCCATACCTTCCAGCGTGAACTGGGCCGCAATTGGCCACTCGGGTTGCCGGATGTCGGTGAAGTGAGCGTCAAAAACCGTGTTCAGCGGATTGATCTGGAACTCCAGATAGTCGCGACCGTTGCGGTTACCATCGACGTAAAGCTCCATCACCTCTTCGTTCCACAGCTCGCCATCGCGCGCCGTAATCGTCGACCAGATGTCCGGATCCTCGGAGTGCATCGCCACGTACAGGTACTGGTCGTCCCAGAGCAGCTTGCCCCACGATTCCAGTGCCTGTGCCTCGCCGCTGTTGGCGTCGCCCCACATGGATGTC
>JAGWVZ010000573.1 GCA_018970625.1 Myxococcales bacterium
GGGCTAAAGCCCAGCTGCAAACGCATTGAAACAAAAAAATCTCCGCTCGCGGAGATTTTTTTTCGCCGTAAAGGAGTCATTCAGGGTTTCCCTGAATTTCATATCGTTTCAGTGTCGGCGCCAGTAATCCGGCTCCGCAAAGGCCTTCCGCAGAAAATCCACAAAGACCCGGATGCGAAGCGGCCGGTGCTGCCTTTGCGCGAAAACGGCATAGATATCGTTGCCCGGTGCCGCAAAGTCATCAAGCACCGTCTCCAGCAAGCCTTGCTCGATTTCCGCACCCACTTCCCAGATCGAGCGCCAAGACAAGCCTTTACCATCCAGTGCCCAGTCATGCAGCACCGCGCCGTCATTGCAGGCCATGTTGCCGCCGACTTTCATAGTGACTGTCTTGCCGGCCTGACGAAAGGTCCAGCCGCGCTGGCTACCGGCGCCGGAAATGGCGAGGCAGTTATGCCGCAACAATTCATCGGGGGTCGCTGGTTTGCCGTGGCGGCGAAAATAATCCGGAGCGCCGACCACCACCCGTCGGTTGCTGGCGAGCTTTACGCCCACCAGACTGGAGTCCGAGAGGTCGGCGATACGGATGGCGACATCGATGCCTTCGCCGATCAGATCGACCACGCGATCGTTCAGGTCCAGGGTCACGTTCACTTCGCGATGTTCAGCAATGAATGCGGGAATCAGGGGCGCGACGATCTGCCGTCCGAAGCCGGCGGGCGCTGAGACGCTCAGATGGCCACTCGGTCGCGCGCTGCGCTCGGAAGCCTGCGCTTCGGCATTTTCGAGATCGTGCAGGATACGCTGGCAGTTCTCCAGAAACGCCAGCCCTTCGTTGGTCAGCGCGATTTTGCGCGTGGTTCGCTGAAGCAGTTTCACCCCAAGCCGTGCCTCAAGTGCATCCAGCCGTCGGCCGATCACCGCTGGTGCGACGCCTTCGGCACGCGCCGACGCCGACAGGCTGCCGCGCGCAGCCACATCCACAAACGTGGAGATCTGCTTGAACTGATCCATCGGAAAGAGACAGGTCGGACGGCCGAAGCTATCGATAACTTGTGACTAAAACGCAATAATACAGCCAGATTCGCGGCCATCGTGGCGATTTAACTTGCAAACCGGCCTTAGCGTAATGCCAGTCAGTCGAGCAGGCAGGGACCCAGCGTCTTTTGTTGCGTATAGAGACGTTTGGGCTTCACTGACTCGCATTGGGCTTTAGCCTGCATTCAGCGCGGCCACATAGTCTTTGATCCCGGCCAGCAGCATTTCGATCGCCAGCGCCGTCAGTATCAGCCCCATCAGCCGTTCGAAGGCGGTCATTACAGCGGGCCCCAGCACTCGCTGCAGCCGCTCCGCCGACAGCAACACCACCAGCCACACCATCGCGACCAGCATCAGTGCGGCGACGTACAGCGGCATGGGCATCTTCTGCGCCGAAGAGAACAGCAGCACCGTGACCAGCGCCGAGGGACCGGCCAGCGCGGGAATCGCCAGCGGCACGATGAGCGGCTCATGGGTCATTTGCTGCATGCCGAACACGCCGCCGGGTTGTGGGAAAACCATGCGTAGCGCAATAAGAAACAGGATCACGCCACCGCCGATGCGCAGCGAGATATCGGTGAGCTGCAGCGCGCCAAGAAAATGCCGACCGCCAAACATGAACAGCAGCAGCAGGAAGAACGCGATCAGGCATTCGCGTACGATCACGCGCGCTCGCCGCTCGGGAGCGACGCCAGCCAGGGTGCTGGTGAATAGCGGCACATTTCCGAACGGGTCGGTAACTAGCAGCAGGAGCACAAAGGTCTGAAAAAAACTCTCCGGCATACAGTCTCCGTTCGCAAAGCAAGATATTTCGGGTAGTAAACCGAAGATAGGCTAGCATTCAGGCTGTTCATACTATCTCGACTCCACGTTTATGTTTGAGCCTGTCTCGAGTTCCAGCCATCGCCGGCACTTTTTGCTGGGTGGCGCAGCAATGGCTGGTGCTTTGCTCGTGGGTTGGGGCTTCCTGCCCCCACGGCAGCGCCTTGAGGGCGACACACCCTTGCCCGGACGCGAGACAGATGTGGCATTGAACGGCTGGGTAATGGTCGGCAAAGATAATCTGGTCAGTGTGATGCTGGCAAAGAATGAAATGGGACAGGGCGTGATGACTGCGCTGGCGATGCTGGTCGCGGAAGAAATGGATGTGCCCTTGTCCATGGTGCGCGTGCTCGCCGCGCCAATCGACAAGATCTATGGTGACACGACCTTGCTGGCCGATGGGTTGCCGTTTCATCCCGAAGACCAGAGCGCGATGCGGCATCTCGGTCACTGGCTCTCGCGTAAGTTAGCCAGAGAGATCGGCGTGATTGCCACCGGTGGTTCATCCAGCGTCAGGGACAGCTGGCTACCGATGCGCGAGGCTGGCGCCGAGGCACGCGCGCGCCTGATCTCGGCAGCTGCGACTCGCTGGGGTGTGCCGGTCTCCGAGTGCGAGACCAGCAACGGCAAGGTGAAACACGCGCGCGGACTGGTGGCGCCTTATGGCGATCTCGCGGCCGAAGCGGCTGAGATGGCCTCCCCGGGTTTCCAGTTGAAGCCAGCAGCCAGCTTCCGTCTGATCGGCAAAGACATTCCCCGTTTTGATGTGCCGGCAAAGTCCGATGGCACTGCAAGATTCGGCATGGATATACGGCCGAAAGGCCTGGTGTACGCCGCCGTGATGATGTGCCCGGTGTTCGGCGGCAAGCTGATCAGTGTCGATACCCGACAAGCAAATGAACAACCCGGTGTGCTAAGAGTCGTCAAGCTCGCCGGGGATCGTTCAGGCGCGCCGGACGCCGTGGCGGTGATCGCGGGCAGCTGGT
>JAGWVZ010000574.1 GCA_018970625.1 Myxococcales bacterium
CCCACGATGCCAGCTGAATGGCCCGACCCGCGGCGCTGACCGGCACAACGAAGGAGTCAATCAGCACGCCGTCGCAGGTCAGCCGCACCAGGTCGGCACTGTTGGCCAACCTGAAGCCGCTCGTCCACGCATAGTCCACCGCCACACCGCCGTTCGCGCCCAGGTCCGCGCTACCACCCAGCACCGCGCGCCCGCCGGCAGCAATCGTCAGCGGTGAGGCAATCACGTGCAGATCCACGTCGCCGTCACTCAGCTCGCAGCCGGTCAGGTCAAACCCGGTCGTCGCCAGGTTGGTCAGCTCGATCCACTCGCCCGCTGCGCCGTCCGCAGCCGGATACGCCATAACCTCGGACACAATCACCTGACCCGCGGTCGGAGGCGCAAACGCGCGACACGTCCCGGTGCGGCAAATACCGCTCGTGCAGTCGCCAGCCACGCTGCACGTCGCCCCGTTCGCACACTTTGTGGTGCACAAACCGCCGCAGTCGATCGCTGTCTCGGTACCGTTGAGCTGTCCGTCACCGCAGGTCGATGCTCCACAGCGGCTCGTGCCCGGGTCGCAGTTCAGCGAGGCGCAATCCAGGTTCGACGTGCAGGCCGTGCCATCGGCAAAGGTCTGGCAGCTCTCGTTCACCCGACCGTCGCAGTCGTCGTCGAGCGCGTTGCTGCAGTTTTCCACAAACGATGCCAGCAGCCGTCCATTGAACGCGAACGCCTGCTCCTGCGGGTAACGGAAGATCCAGCGTTGCGTGGCTGCGTTTGTGCCGCTGGTGCGATGACCCAGGTTGCCGTAGCTCCACAGTCCCCGAACGATGCTCGGCAGGTTGTCGCCGCCGGGACTCGGCGCGCCCGTCACCCCCGGCACGTTGTAGGCTTCGTAGCCGGGCACCGACACAAAATCGATCACCGCATGCACATTCGCCAGGGTCTCGGTGTCGAAGAAGCTCCGCACCGTCACGTCCTGACACAGCGCGCGGCTGGCCAGATACACAATCGCAGGCGCCGGATACACGCCGCCCGGAAAGCACGCCTCATTCTGCAGAATGGTGCCAGCCTCGCCCACCACCTCGAGCGTGTCTACCGGACCAGCCCCCGCGATGCCGTCGGCCACCACGGTCATGCCGCACCACTGTGCCTGTTCTGCCGTTCGCAGCTCTCCCGTCTGCAGCACCGCAGGCTCAAAACTGAACCCGGCGCCCGGCTCCCACCTGCCCTGAAACTCATAGACCGCTTCGAAAGGAGCCTCGCTCGACCAGCTCGACCCCTCCAGCGCCTCTGCGCCGGCGTCGGGTTCTGCAAAGGTCCGACCGGGGGTGTCCAGCGCTGCATCGCAGCCCGACAATAGCAGCGGCAGAGCCGTAGACACTGAGAACAGGTGATTGAAGAGCCTGCGCATAGTTGTCGTCCGGAGTATCAATCGTATGACGAGGAATACAGCGGCATCGCCGCGAGGCGCAGCCCCACAGGACCTCTCGCAAGCCGGTCCCGCATGAAATTCGCCCACCGCGCGTTATGCCCAATCGCATTATGTATGCAAGGGCTCTAGTGTGTACGCATATCCCCGCGACGGGTACGCCGCCCTGCATTCGCGCTTCGGGTACCTGAAGGTGACGGCGATTGTTCGGTTGCTCGCCACCTCAGGTTGTGCCCATATACCCGGCGCTCGGCACGAGCGTGATACGGCAATTTCGGAAGGCATGGCTGTGGCTGGATTCTTTGATTCGTTCTTTGGGCCGGCATGGCAACGCGCTCGCCATAAAGCTGAAAAGTCCATGAAATCGGGCGACTGGGCCAACGCATGGCACTTGTGGAACGACGCGCTGGCCGGCGCACCAGACAGCGAAAAGGACGCATTGACCGCTGCGCGCACGCAGTGCGGTGCGCAGCTCATGGCGCTCAATCTGGAGCGCGCTGCCGATCTGGCCCGTGCCCGCGAGGCTTCACGCTGCGGAGAGCACCTCGAGCTGGCCGAAACCTTCGCCATCACCGACGAGCTGCGTGCTCGCCTTGCCACGCAGAAGGCTGAAATTGTCGCGTCGCTTCGCGCCGCTCCCCAGCCTGCGGCAAAGTCGTCGCAGCCCAGACCAGAAGCGCCCCCGGAACAGGAGGTCATGTTTGACTTCGTGTACCCCGGCTTCCCCGAGGCCGTTCTGGACGCCTATGCCGGTCGCCCGGCCGCGTGGCGCAACGCGGTGCTGGCCCGGCACAGCAACGATCTGCGCGCCGCGCTGCCCATCCTTCGCGACCACGCGCAAAAAGGCACCATCGAACGGTTCGAGTATGGTCTGCTGCTCGCCGCGACCGGCGACGTAAAGACCGCCCTGACCACCCTTACGGCGGCAGCCATGGCCGCCGACACGTGGTTTCATGCCGTGCAGGCCGCCGTCGATGTGGCCTGGGCGGTGGAAGACTGGGCGGCGGCCGAGAAGGTGCTGCAGCACGCGCTCGACTCGCTCCCCGAGTCCGTTGAGCTCTACCAGTCGGCCGCCACACACGCCATCCTCGTCAAAAGACCACAGGAAGGCTTCGACGCCATCGAAGCCGCCGAGGCGCTGCAGCACGATAACCCCAGAACACAGCTGCTGCGCGCCAGACTACTCGACATGACCGGCAGAACAGCCGAGGCGCTCCCGCTCTACGAAGCGGCTGTCAAAAGGTCGTGGCGCGTCAATCCGCAGGAGCGAAAAGTCTCGGTCGACGTGAACGCCGCCGGATTCGCCGTCACCGCCTACCTGAAACTGCGCCAGAACTACCCGCGCGCCGAAGAGCTGCTGCGCGCCATGATCGACGGCTCGCCAGACGACGTAAAGTGGCGCATTGAGCTCGACCTCGCGACGGTCATG
>JAGWVZ010000021.1 GCA_018970625.1 Myxococcales bacterium
AAGGGTGGCGAGGTGCGTTCGGCTCAATAATCGGCAGTGGAACATGGCGTGGGGCCCGGGTGCGGAATGGGTGCGCGTTACAATGCTGAGTGCCGCTTCAAGGTATGGGCGGCGGGGTTACCAGTTCTCGACCGTCGCTGAACCAAATCCATAGGCGTCGCCCAGCAGCGTTCGGGCAGCGAGCAGATTGGCACGACAGGCCTCGATCTCGGCCTCGGTGGCCGTTGCGAGGACGGGCGCATCGCCAAGCAGGGCGTGCAGCTCGACAAATTGTTCATCGGTGACGGGAGAATCGGGGTTGAACTGCAGGC
This sequence comes from Myxococcales bacterium, assembly GCA_018970625.1. The sequence goes on from JAGWVZ010000021.1 coordinate 312, forward strand.
CCAGTGCGAACCCCTTCAGCTCACTCCAGTGCTTTGCGTGATCAAGAAAGGAGTAATTTGCGGTGCCAAATCTCTCCATGTCGCTCAGTGTTTCATTGACGTAATGAATAGCCGTCGCGGCGAGCGCCATTTCCCAGGCTTCCACGGCGAGGTCACGCTGCTCGACAAGCGCGGCGAACTCCGCGTCGGTAAACTCGCGTCCGACGGCGTTGGTAATGATGGTACGTCCGCGCACAAAGGCATCGAAGGCCTGTTCGGTGAGGTCGGTTGGCGCGGTTGCGTCGGCGCCACGATCCCGCTTTGCGGCGTTGGAAGACGCGCCAAAGATGTATTCACTGGTCAGGTCGATGGCGCCATCGCCGTTGGTGTCGTGATAACCGGACGCATATTCCGGGCGGCCACCAGCCGCCGCGATCTCGTCGTCGGTGTAATCACCGTAGTCGCGAGAGGCACCGAAATAGCCGAATCCTTCATCCCACTGGTGCTCGAGCGCGGTCCAGAAATCGGTACCGTCCTGTACCAGATTGTCGGCCAGCAGCCCTTTGCCATCCACGTCGTCGTCCAGATAGTCATCGGCGCCCTGGCTGAACGCGAGCGCCCCGTTGATGAATTTTTCGGTGAGCTGTTGCAGGTCAAGTCCGTTGGCCGTGACATATACGGGCAGGTCTTCGCCGCCCGGACCCTGTCGGGTTTCGCCGTTGGTACGCGCGATGGCGTTGGCCTCAATGGTCTCAAAGAACGCGATGACGAGACCTTCCGGGTACGTGATGTCGCCGCCGTGCTGCGCGATGGACGCGTCGGTCCATCCCTGAAAGTCCGTCGTCCAGTCCACGTGATCGGTGGAGCTGTCGTTGCCGGCGATTTTGTCGACCAGCTGCCGACCGTCGGCGATGTCATTCCATGTGGACTGCAGGGTGGAGGGGGTGGTGGCCAACAGGAACGTTTCTTCACCGTACGAGTCACCGTCAAAGCGAAAGTAGTAGTCCAGAAGCGCGATGACATCACCCTCGGCGTTTGCCGAGAAGGTCTCGCTGTCGATGCTCGCGGTGAGACCGCCGATGGTGGCGATCAGGTCTTTCAACAACACATGTCGGGCGGTCTGTCCCGCATAGTTGACAGAGCTTTCACCGGGCGCGAAGGCGGACTCGAACGAATAGGTGTCGGGGATGATCAGCTCGCCGGGAGTCGCGTCGCCGGTTTCCGCGTCGGCTGGAGGTGACACCGCGTTTTCATCATCGCCACAGGCCGACAGGCAGAGCGAAGCCGCGACGATGAACAGCGTGAAGTGACGGGCTGGCGGGTGGTGGCTTAACATGGAAAGAATCCGGAACGGGAGGCCAATAAGTGGTTGCAAATGAAAACCGATTTCAACTGAGCGTGCGGGATAGGGGTTTGAGGGTCGATTGTCAAGCTTTCCCCCTTGGTTTTTGATACCTGTTTTCAATTTGGCGTGGCTGGCCCTGAGGAGCGTTGGCGTGACAACGCCACGGTCAGGACTTCTCGGGCGGGAGAATGCACAGGGTTCACGTCAGCGGAATAGCGCCCGGCGACGGTGCGCCCGTCGCGCCGATGCTCGTCAGCGTGGTACGTCCTATCAGGACGTCTTGTGCAATGGCGGGCTACACCGTGGGTCCGCGGTATAAGTGGCGGCCAGCAGGGGGGACCTTCGCGTCACACAGCCTTGAGCTGCTCGTTCACGAAGTTCCAGTTGATGACGTTGTAGAACGCGGCGACGTAGTCGGGGCGCTTGTTCTGGTACTTGAGGTAGTAGGCGTGCTCCCAGACATCGACACCCAGAATTGGTGACTGGCCGTTCGAGATGGGGTTGTCCTGGTTGGCGGTCGAGGTGACGGCCAGCTTTCCGTTCGCATCGACGACGAGCCATGCCCAGCCGGAGCCAAACTGCTTTGCTGCAGCGGCCGAGAACTGGGTCTTGAAGTTGTCGTACGACCCGAAGGTGCTGACGATGGCCTCGCCCACAGCGCCGGTGGGTTCACCGCCGCCGCCCGGGGTCATGTAGTTCCAGAACAGGTTGTGGTTGTAAAAGCCGCCGCCGTTGTTGCGCACTGCGCCGCGAATGTCCGCCGGCACGGCATCCAGGTTCTTCAGGATTTCCACAATGCCCTTCGCGGCCAGCTCCGGGTGTGGCTCGAGCGCTGCCTTGAGGTTGTTCAGGTATGCGTTGTGGTGGCGGGAGTGGTGAATCTCCATCGTCATCGCGTCGATATATGGCTCGAGCGCGTCATAGGCGTAGGGAAGCTTGGGCAGTTCGTACGACATGGGATACTCCCTTGGATAGAAGCGGTGTGGTCACCGACGGTTTCGGCTTCGCCACGCTAACCACCGACCCCGGGCTGTCAACCGGGCTGCGGTGGTGCCGGGGCGGTGAAGTCTTGACCGAGAGGTTCACCCCGTTAGTGTGCGGCGAGGTTCTTCCACTACGCGGCGGTCAATTTCATGGCATCGATGCTGTCACTGACGTACCCGGGTGAGTTTCCGCGGGCTTCTTACGGAGACCTGGACACTCTGCCGACGGGTGTTGTGGGCGAGATCCTGTTTGGCGAGCTGTTGGTGTCGCCTCGTCCCACGCTGAGTCACGCGCGCGCTTCGTCGAAACTGGCAGCCATTCTCGGTGTCGCCGACCGCCCTGCAAACGAGCTCACAGGGAGCGGCGATAGCGGTTGGTTTTTCGTCAATGAGCCTGAGATTCGACTGGACGGAGATGCGGTGGTGCCGGACATCGCGGCATGGCGTCGCGAACGTATGCAGGGCATTCGCAGCGATTACCCTGACATTGCGCCAGACTGGGTGTGCGAGGTGCAGTCGCCTGCTACCGCCCGCCATGACTGGACAACAAAGGCTGAGTGGTATCTGAAGGCAGGCGTGCGATGGTACTGGATTGTGGACCCACGGGCCCGCACGATCCGGCACTTTCGCGCCACCACAGACGGCTGGATGGCGCTGGGTCTGGTGGCGGACCATGAACGCGAGTCGCTGGAACCCTTCACGACCATTGCCAATCCGCTGGGCGATCTGTGGATGTCCTGAGTTGCAAATCGATCGGGGTGCGTTAGGACCGCAGGGTTGTCGCGTCCCCTTGCACCGATTGTCATGCAGTACACCACCCTCGAGCAGCGGGTGCTCGCCTTTCAGCGCGACCCCGCGAACGATTCGTTCGACGCCGTGCTGGGCGATGTTGTCCGCTACCAGCAGCAGTTTAACCCGGCGCTCGCTCGTTACTGGAAGGGGCGGGGCTTTGACGCCTTTCGCGACAACCCGGCCGACGTGCCGGCGGTTCCGACCGACGTATTTCGACACGTACGACTGGCATCGACCGAGGTCGAGCCCACCCGTGTGTTTCGGACGAGCGGCACCACCAGCGGCGCGCGCGGTGAGCACTGGCGACTGTCTCTCGGTGCCTACGTGCAGGGCGCACGCGACTTCTTTGCTGACATGACGGGTCTGGCGGCTGGCTCGTGCAGCTTCATCAAGCTGGTCTTCAACCCGGACATGGTGACCGACTCCTCGTTGTCGTTCATGGTGCAGCAGCTGGAGCAGACGTTTGCGAACGACCGTTCGTCGTGGCTGCTACACGCCGATGGCGTCGACATCGCTGGTTTTGATGCCGCCCTGCAAAATGCCGACAGGCCCATGGTCGTGTTTGGCACCGCGTTCGGATTTGCGCATTTGCTGGACCACTGGCAGCCCACAGGTCGCCTGCCAGCGGGGAGCATTGTTGTGGAAACTGGCGGATTCAAAGGGAAATCGCGCGAGGTTCCCCGTGACGAACTCTATGACTGGTTCGAGACGGCGCTGGGTTGTGCGCCGGAGCGCTGCCTGTCGGAGTACTCGATGAGCGAGCTCTCGAGTCAGCTGTACACGCGAGGAATTGAGCTCGGGCGGCCGACCGGGCTGTATCGTGCGCCGCACTGGTTGCGTGTCAGGGCGGTGGACCCCATGACCTTGCAGCCGTTACCGGCCGGTGAAACCGGACTTCTGCGCTTTGATGACCTGGCGAATACCGATTCGGTGGCGGCGATTCAGACGTCCGACCTGGGTTGCGTGACCCCTGACGGTGTAGCGTTGTATGGACGCGCTCCAGGAGCGACTCCGCGCGGCTGCAGCCTGGCCGTTGAAGAGATCATTGCCCGACGAGATGCACCATGAGCGACGCGACCACCCTTCCCGAGACGCTGGACGCCCACGCCTGGGCTCGTGTTCAGATGATGCCCGGAGGGGATGTCGACGACGTCATGGACGTGGCGCTGGTGAACACGGCGATGGACCGCGTGGGTCGGGGTGCCGCCGACCTGAGGCAGCTGTCGACCGAGCAGATCGCGGATCGGCTGGGGCGGCTGCATCAGTTTCTGCTGGAGAGTCCGGATTCGCCGCTCCCGCGGATGGCGGCCGTGGTCGAGTCCACGACAGGGCTGTCTGAACCCATGGTGATCTGGGCGCTTCGCGATCTGCTGAAGCGCCTGACTCCACGTGCGCTGGTCGCGCTGGTCGAGGCGGAGTTCGGGCACCGCGATCCGTTTCATGGGCCTCGGATGCTGGCGACGCACGCGGCAGCACGGGTAGCGAACCCGCCCGACCGTGTGTTTTACGTCATGGCCGGCACCATTCCCAGTGTGCCCGTCGAGGCGATGGTGCTGAGCCTGCTGGCGCGCGCACCGGCGGTCATCAAGACATCGCGGGCTGAACCGGCGACGGCGCGCCTGTACCTGGAGGCGATGCGGCAGGTTGCACCCGATCTGGCGCGCGCGCTGGCGGTGGTGACGTGGCCCGGTGGTACCGAAGCGCTCGAGCGCGCGGCGTGTGATCGCGCCAGTGTGGTGGTCGCCTATGGCAGCAACGAGACGATTGACGCCATGTACCAGCGTTGTCGTTTTCCGACGAAGTTCATTGGCTACGGGCACCGCGTCTCGTTCGGCGTCATGGCCGATGGTGATGCGACGCTCGGCGAGCCTGCGTTGCGCGATCTGGCTCGGCTGTGGGCGCTTGACGCGAGCGCCTACGACCAGTTCGGTTGCATGTCGCTGGCGTGTCTTTTTGTGTCGACCAACGGGCCGTGGACACCCGAAGAAGTGGCGCGCGAGATCGCGCTGGAGGGCTTTCCGTACACGGAGTCGTATATGCCGCGCGGTCGTCTGAACGCAGAGACCGCGGCTTTGCAGATGCAGGCACGAGCGGTCGCCGAGTTTAGTGGAACCCTTTTTTCGGCGCCTACGGGAGCCGTCATTTTGCACGACCGCTGTCGTTTTGAGCCGACCCCGGGCGGTCGGCTGCTTCACGTGGTGCCATGGAGCACTCCCGACGAGCTGGACGCGGCGCTGCGTCCTTTGCGCGGCCTTCTCTCGACCGCAGGACTGTGGTGCGAAGACCCACAGCGCTCGGCGCTAACCAGTCAGCTGAACCGGCTGGGCGTGCGAAGAATCACGCGCCCTGGACGCATGCAGCGGCCGCTCTGGTTGCGCGACCATGACGGTCGTCCACGCATTTCGGACTGGGTGGACTGGACGGATGTCGAGCCCTGATGCGCATCAAACCGCGCCCGGGCATGGTGTCGATTGACGGCTGAGTGCCAGATCGTCCATGGCTGGCAGGCGTGTCTGTGTTCGCGCAGGCGCGCTCGCCCCTGCACCCTCTGACGGCTACCTGATGCACGTTTCTTCTGGTTCTGTGACGCTGCTGTGCCTGTTCATGGCGCTGCCTGCCTGCAACCGCTCGCTGGAGTCTACGCGGCTCGGGCCGGATGCGACCGACTCTGTTCGCGCGTACGCGGCGGAGTGCGATGAAGGCGTCGCGACGAGCTGCTATGCGCTCGGGCTGGTGTATCTGCTGGACGAAGAGGCTGGGCAGGGCGTTCCCACAGACCGGCAGCACGCGCACGAACTGCTCTCGCGGGCATGTTCAGTAGGCGTTGAGCAGGCGTGTGCGGCTGATCAGGCGTTGAGCGAAGGCAGTCAGCCGGGCCCGGCGCAGGCGCCAGCCAATATGAACGCGGTGCCAGAAGCGCCGTAAGGCGGCGCGAGCTGGTGGCAGCGCCTGTGATTTCGCGGGATGCCGGCGAACAGCAGGCTTGGAATCGAGGGGCGTTCGCCTTATGGTGCGCCAGCCAGCAATGGAATGGTGTTCAGCGATACGGAGTCACCCATGCGAAGCGCGAACGAGAAGGTCATTGCCATTACGGGCGCCGGTTCTGGAATCGGCAGGGCGCTGGCATTGCATCTGGCCGAGAAGGGGGCGCACGTTGCGCTGAGCGACATCAATGAGGTGGGTCTGGCCGAGACGGTGTCGATGCTGGGCAGCAGCCCGGGACGGGTGACATCACAGCGGCTGGATGTGTCTGATAAAGCGGGTGTGTTCGCGTGGGCCGATCAGGTGGAGGCCGATCACGGCGTGGTTCACGGCATTATCAATAATGCCGGTGTTTCGCTGTCTTCGACCGTGGCCAACATGAGCTACGAGGACCTTGAATGGGTCATGAACATTAATTTCTGGGGCGTGATTCACGGCACCAAGGCGTTTCTGCCAAAGATTTTGTCGGCCGGTGAAGGTTCCGTGGTCAATATTTCGAGTATTTTCGGCATTGTGGGTATTCCCTCGCAGTCGGCGTATAATGCCGCGAAGTTTGCGGTGCGCGGATTTACCGAAGCGTTGCGGCAGGAGCTGTTGGGAACAGGCGTGTACGCCCTGAGTGTGCACCCGGGTGGCATCAAGACCAATATTGTGAATAACGGGCGGCACAAGGAAGACGCGAGCGGCCGTCCGGTGACGACCGAGAAGCTGGGTCGGCAGTTCGATAAAATGGCCCAGACCACGCCATCGAAAGCGGCTCAGATTATTGTGCGCGCCATGTGGCAGGAGAGGGGGCGGGTGCTGGTGGGCACCGACGCTGTGTGGATGGATCGCATGCAGCGTACATTCCCCGAAGATTACACCGCGATCACCCGTCGCATTGCGCAGATGCCGGGTAACAGGAAGTAGCCCGGCGAGCATGGTGAATGGTTCTCAGGGGAGTGAGAGCAACGCGCGGTGTTCTTGAACGCAACCTCGCCGCAACTGTCAGCAACGTGTGCGGGGCCCGTTTCACCATGAAGAGCGAACAGCGCTCGGCCACAATTCGTTGATATCGACGCATGTCGAAAGCCGGCCTGCGGGGTTGAATGGTGGAGCGAAGGCTGCCGATTATGGGTGTATTATCAGAATCTGTTCACACGTGGAGCAACCATGAATGAATATCAATACACGTCCACCGCCTGGCTTGTCTGGACTCAGCTGAGATATTTTGTTGTCTGTCTGGTTTTGGGAATTTCAGGCGGAGCGCTGGCTGGTGAATTTTCCTTTCGGCTGGTTTATTGGCTTGCGCCAGAACTTTCTGAGCCATGGTTCGATGTCTGGCACTGGGTTATTTTCATGCCGTTTGGCTTCTCTATTTGTTTATCGAGTTTGTATCTGGTAATTCGTTGTTTTCCTCAGCTTATGACCGAGCAAACGCTCACAGAGGGAGAGCTGCGCAGACGGTACCGCCGGTACATGCGATATCGCAACCGGTGAGTCTGTCGTCGCGAGGTAATGAGGGTGCCGCCGCTTGTACGACGTCATTTGTGCCCGGGGTGTGTTCGGGGAAGCCGGTGGGTCTGGGTTCATGGATGCTGCAGGTGTGGCGACTAAAGCGAGCAGTTCTCGGCGATTTATTTGCCACCTTTGCCGCCGCCGTTGCCTGAAACATGACCCCAAAAGGAGCGCTGCGAACCGGTTGCGGTTTGGATTCAGGGCGCGACCGCCGGGACGCAGACGTTGATGCTCATGCCGCAGGCGTCGCAGCCAAAGTCCGGGTCGCGCGCGCACTCTGGCAGCACGGTGGTGTCGGGGCGGCAGGTGGTGCCGGCGGGACATTCACCAAGAGCACAATCGACGGCCGGATAGCAGCCGGTGGGCAGGGCGCCGAGCGCGTCATCGCCGCAGCCGGCGATCTGCCAGCGGCAGGCACTGTCGGCGTTGCAGGTGGATTCGGAATCGATATCGAGGCAACTGCCGGCCGAGACGCAGGTGCCCGCCCGGCAGAAGGTGTCTTCACCACCGCCGTCGCAGTCGGTGTTTTCGATGCACGCGCGACCCTCGCAGCTGCGAATAAAGCAGGCGTCCGTGGCCAGGCAGGCCCACGAACCACCCATGCAGGTGCACTCTGTGGAAGCATACGTGGCACCGCAGCAGGACTCAGAGCCCCAGCTGCATTCAATCCCGGGTGTCAGCCCTTCGCAGCTCTCACCGATCGGCGGCTCGGCCGGGCAGCCGGAATCTTCGGCGGGTACACAGGTTCCACTCTCGCAAACCGTCACTTCGCCGCCGCCAATGCAATCGAAGTTGCTTGCGCACGCTCGGCCTTCGCAGCTGAGAATAAAGCAGGCGTCCGTCGCGAAACAGGCCCAGGTGCCATCGGCGCAGTCGCAGCCATACGACGGGTACGTGGTGCCACAGCAGGTCTCGGTGCCCCAGGAACAGTCCGCGGTTTCGGAGAGCTCGCCGCACGCGTCGCCGGTGCGCGGCTCGATGGCCGGGCATTCCACCTCTTCGACGGGCGCGCACAGGTACGTGGGGCCGCAATCTTCGGTGCAGATCCAGACGTCATTCTCGGCATCGCACGAGCACGACGACGGCGCGCATGCAGCGTCAGCCGAGAGAACGCAGGCCAGACCCTCGGGGCAACCTTCGTCCGCACAGCCGCGAGGGCTTGGCTCGGTGCAGGCGCCGGGTGCCACGTCGGGGCCGGGTCCGCCATCTTCGGCAATGTCAGGGCGTTCGACGTCGGTCTGAATCTCAGTATCCTGTCCGACGTCCGGTTGTTCGACGTCGGTCTGGCCATCGGCGGTGGTGTCGGGCACCTCGGCATCGGTACCGGAATCGGCGCCGACTTCTTCCTCGACGGTTCCGCAGGCGGCAAACAGGGACAGGCTCAACAGGGCGGCGATCGTGACCGCGGGTGTGCGTAATTTCATCATCGTGAATCTCGTGTGGTGCTTGTGTCTTGGGCTGCGTGATCGTGAATGGACAGATGTTGCTTTGCAAACATCGTTCCGTTCATCTCGAACCATGCACCACTGTGTAACAATGGTAAGAATAAGCTCATCAGCCCGGCCGCTACGTTCCGAACAAAGCGTAAACGACGGAGAATACGGCGGTGAATGTCAGAAAACTGTCGATATGGGGATCCTGTGGGGTCAGAAATTGAAGAGTGAACAGCAACACCCAGTTTCGCACCGAAACTCGTTGTCGTGCCAGTTCACCCTCCATGAATCAAATCAGCGACCCTCGCAGGACAGTTCGTCTTCGCCCCCTTCGCAATCCTCGGTACCATCGCATCGCAATGCAGAGGAAATGCGCTCGCGCGGAGAACAAACGAAGAACGCGCAGTCGAGCTCGTCGCTGCCGTCTTCACAGTCGGCATTGCCATCGCAGCGAGCGTAACGCGCGATCTCCCGACCGGAGTCCGTGCAGGTGAATCGCTCGGTGCATCGTCGAACCAGCTCGTCGTCGCCGTTCGGGCAGTCCCGTACGTCATCGCACAGCTGATCGTACCCGATGCTGCTGCCATCGGCGCAGGTGTAGGTGCTGCAGTTGAGTTCGTCGTCGCCGGCCGGGCAGTCATTGACGCCGTCGCAGGTCTGTCGTCCAGCAACGCTGGTGAGGCCGTCGGCGCAGCTGAAATTACCCGCGCAGCGCGCAGCATCTTCGTCGCTGCCGTCCAGACATTCTGCCGCTCCGTCACACACGTTGATGGCGGGAATGGTTCTGCCGTTGGTGCAAACAAACCGGCTACACTCGGCTTCGTCCTCACTCTCAAGGCAGTCGGGGGTACCGTCACAGCGTTGCGAGAGCGGAATTTCTTCGCCGTTGTTGCAGGTGAACGATGGGAAGCATTCGTTCACGAGCTCGTCGGCGCCAGTGCTGCAGTCGAGCGTTTCGTCGCAGAGCTGCCCGGCGACAATGGGAACGGTGGTATCGGGGCAGACCCAGGATACACAGTTGAGCTCGTCGGTGCCGTCGGCGCATTTGGCGGAGAGGTCACAGAGGTCCCAGTCAAAATAACGCCCTGCACCGTCTGCGCAGGTGTTCACGCTCTCGCAGATTTCGTCGGTTTCGTCGCCACCACCGGTGCAGTTTTCTTCACCATCGCAGAGCTGCGAGACGGGAATCCAGTTGACGGTGGTGGGGCAGATGAAGCCGCGACAGTTGCGCTCGTCGGTGGCATCATCGCAGTCGGGGATGCCGTCGCAGATTTGTTCGGCGGCGAGCGCCTGCGTACATGCGGATGGAATCCCGGTGCCCCGGTTGCCACCATCGGGTCCGTTGCCGGCGTCCTGTCCTTCGGGGACCGAGCTGCCATCGGAGTCAGGGCTGTCGATCGCGTCGGAGTCGAGCGAGGCATCAGAATCGCTGCCTTCGCTGGTTCCTATGGCATCGCTGTCATGGTCAGGTGGAAAACCTGAATCAAGCGAGTCGTCGGAACCTCCTCCCGATGCACCGTCCGAGTCATAAAATCCGTCGAGCGAGGCGTCACCGACACCGCACGCGACAAGGGTAACGAAGAGGAATGAGGTGATTGTCAGGCGCGCGAAGTGATTGTTTTTCATGTGGATTCGCATGCATCACCAATGCCGTTGCGATTGGCATCGCGTTGGTCGGGGTTTGAGACGTCCGCGCAATTGTCGAGCTGATTCGGTACAGCATCGCCATCACGATCGGTGTCGCATGCATCTCCCGCGCCATCGCGGTCGAGATCGACCTGAGACGGGTTGAACGCCGAGATGCAGTTGTCGAGTGAATCGACGACATTGTCGCGGTCCCGGTCTGGGGATGAGCAACGACCACGTTGGCAGCGGAGTGACGCACAGTCGGTGTCCCGGTTGCAGGTTTGACCGGCGGCGCAGGTCGAGCAGGACGAACCCCCGCAGTCGATGTCGGTTTCGCCCGGGTCGCGGGTGAAATTGTTGCAGGGCAGCAGCGCGCACTTGACGTCGCCGCGCTCGGTGCACGTCCACTGCGAGAAGGGCGCGCAAACGTCGCCAGGCGCCGCGATCAGCGCTCCGCAGCCCCCACACTCGTTGGACTCTGTGCCACCAAGGCAGTTGCCTGTGCCATCTGGCAGGCAGGTGATGATGCCGCGGGTACACGAGCCGCAGGACTCGCCAGCGAGCACGGGTTCGCCGTTCAGCAGGCAGGTGGCGAGCTCGTTCTGGCACTCCACGGTGTCGGCGCTGGCGCATACAACGGTGGCACCGTTGCCGCAGTCGGTTCCCGGCTCACGCGTCAGGGTGGAGCAGCCGCCACAGGCGTTGGGGGAGTCATTCTGGCAGGTCAGCTGGCCATTCTCTCCGCACTGCTGCTGGCCTGAACAGCCGCACGCATCACCGACTGCGCCGTCCAGGGCGCCGCAGCCGCCGCATTCGTTGACGAGGAACGACTCCCCGACGCAGCGGATCTGTTCGGGGCCGTTGCAGACGATTCGCCCGCCGCCGCAGGGTCCGCACGGTGCCCCGGGTTGTTCGTCAAGTGGTTGATCACCGCCGCATTCGTTGGTGGTGGGTGGAAAGCAGGCGGTTGTCTGCAGGGAGGCACAACGCACAATACCCGGGCTGTCATCGGGCAATGTGCAGGGCGTGCCTGTTGTTGAAGGGCGGTCGTCACTATCGGTAAGCTGGCCGCATCCACCGCAGGCGTTTGTGATTTCGGTCTCGTTGCACGTCATGAGACCATCCAGACACGCCCACGTGCCGCCGCAGTTGCCGCAGGTCTCTCCCTCGACGCCAGGCAGCGCGCCGCATCCGCCACAGGCGTTGGGTACGGACTCTCCGATACAGGTGAGCGCACCATCCAGCCCACAGACCAGCGTGCCTTCACACCCGCAGCTGTCGCCTTCGCGAGAGGTTACTCCTTCGACGAGCTGTTCTTCGCCCGTGCGACAGCGTGCAAACGCGTCGTCCACGTCGGCGACGGCATCGGCACCTGCATCGTTTGCGGCGCCGACATCTGGCGCGTCGGCTGCAGCGAGCAGCGCCTCCCCGGTGTCGAGGTCGCTGAACAGCAGACACGCTGCCAGTTGGCTGACGAGGAGAAGGACGCCAGAGGAGACCGTCAGAGAGCGGATAGAGATCGTCATGAGACCATGCTCGAATGCTGCCGACCCGGCCAAACCGTCGGTATTGGGGGGCTGTTTGTAACGCGCCGACCATATCAGTCTCTGTCGTCGGTGCAACTGAGACATGGTCTGGAATGTTAGCGCGTGCGGCCATGCTGGACCGTATAGTATGGTGCAGCTAGAAACTGCCGCCGCTGCTGACGCGAACCGCCGCCCTGCAAGACGGTGGATTTCGGCAGTGCTTCTTTGTTGTTTTCCCCAGAAATGTGTATGTCACACCGAATCCTGATTCGAAACGCCGATGTTGTTCTTCCTTCGGGAGTAGAGCGAACCGATGTGCTCGTGGTTGGAACCCGGATTGCGTCGGTGGGTGCACCGGCCGGCACGCAGGCCGATGAGGTGATCGATGCCACAGGCCTTGTGCTGATGCCTGGCGTGGTGGATGATCAGGTGCATTTTCGCGACCCGGGACTGACCCACAAGGAGGACCTGTATACAGCGACCCGCGCGTGTGCGAAGGGTGGGGTTACGTCGTTTCTGGAGATGCCGAATACCAATCCCACCACGACGTCTCAGGCGGCGCTGGAGGCCAAGCTGGCGCTTGGGAAGCATAAAAGCATTGTCAATTACGGATTTTATGTGGGTGCGACGCCACAGAATGTGACGGAGCTGAAATTCGCGCACCGAACCCCGGGCATCAAGATTTTCATTGGTTCCAGTACCGGCGATTTGCTGGTTGATGAGCAGGACGCGCTGGAGCGCATTTTCGCTGAAACCACGCTCCCCATTTGTGCGCACTGTGAAGACGAAACCACGGTGCGTGCCAACAAGGCTCGCCTGGGCGATAACCTCACCATTCACGATCATTCCCGCATTCGGAATGTGGAAGCGGCTGTCATCGCCACCAATCGCGCGATTGACCTGTCGTGGCGCCACAAACACAATTTTCATGTGTTGCATGTATCGACCGGCGCCGAAGCCGATATTCTGAAAACGACGCACGAATATATTACGTCGGAAATCTGTCTGCACCACGTATTCTTTACGGTAGATGACTATGATCGGCTGGGTTCGCGTATTCAGATGAACCCGTCGATTAAACATCGGGCCGATGTGGAACGTCTGTGGCAGGCGCTGCAGGAAGGAACCATTCAGGTAATTGCGACTGACCACGCACCCCATACACTGGAAGAAAAGGCACAGCCTTATCCGAAGAGCCCTTCGGGATTGCCGGCGGTAGAAAACTCGCTCGCGCTGATGCTCAACGAAGTGAACCGCGGTCGGGTGACTCTTTCGCAGGTTGCTGGCTGGATGTGCGACGCGCCCGCTCGCGTGTGGAATCTTCTGGGCAAAGGCCGAATTGCCGAGGGATTTGATGCCGACCTGGTGCTGGTGGACATGAACCTGAAGCAGACGATTCGGGATGCCGAGCAGGAGACGAAGACGAAGTGGTCACCATGGGATGGCACCGAGCTGCAGGGTTGGGCGGTGCGCACCTTTGTGATGGGGCGCGAGGTATTTCATTATGGCAAGGTGCTCGACCAGCATCGCGGCACCGAGATTGAGTTTGATCTGAAGCTGGGCGGTTATCGTGGTACCGCGAATGGCGGTACAGCGCGCAGCTGAGGCAGACAAAGTCCTTACATTCCTTCGGGTTTCCTGTTAGTTCCACCGGGTCGCCTGCGTTTGATTGACATGCAGGATTCTCGGCCACCTGTTCTTTGAGGCAGGTGATTCAGGACAATCATGCAGGAAGGAGTCCATCATGCGAAATCTCGTCTCTGGCATTACGTCTGCATCGATGCTGGTCGTGTTGCTGTCTTCACCGGCCCAAGCTCAGGACGTTGGCTCTACCGACCCTCAAACGGCGCCCGCCGAGGAGAGCGGTTATGGAAACGTCGATATTTATGAGGCAGGTCGATTCCGCATGCGTGACAAGCGGAATTACGAGAACCTGATTATTCTCGGGCCGACCATTTTGCCGCCAGGTCTGAATGTGCGCTATGATCGGGGCCTGAGTGACCGGATTTCGCTGGTTGTTGGTGCTGGGTACGGTGCGATTGGTGCCAAGGACGGAGAGGTCGCCTCGGGCTTTTCCAGTATTCGCGGGCTTGTGGGCATGAACTGGCAGCCGATCGGCAATGGTATGCACGGCTTCTATCTGGGTCCCCGTGTTCGGGTGAACCACTTTAGCGTCAAGGTTTCGGGCGATGGTGATACAGCCAATGGGTCGATCACCACACTGGGTGTAGCCGCTGTTGTTGGATATCGCTGGATTTGGGACCCGGGATTTTCACTGGGGCTGGGCCTTGGAGGCCAGTACTATGCGGCCGTGAGTCAGACAAATGGCCGCGATGCGGAAGGGAATGAGGTCGAGGCTGACTTTAACTTTGACGGCTTCTTTCCGGCGATTGAATTCACGCTCGGTTGGGCGTTCTGAGCATGAGCAATCGACGAGTCGCGAGCAGGTAGCGACTTATGCTGCGCTGAGTCCGGGCTGGCGTCAGCGATGTGTGCCATGATTTGCCGAGGCGGTCATATCAGTGTCCGGCTCTGCGGTCAGCGTGACACGTCGTGGTTGTTCTGCCTGTGCAACGGATGCTTCGGTGTGGTGAAATTTCGCTGTTCAGGACACGTGTGACGGCACTGCGTACGGGGACGCTCGTGCGGATGTGAAGCGTCGGGGCGGACCGCCGCCCTGCCAAAAGGCGGACGAATGTACGCTTTTGTGTGGGTGTGTGCGGGGTGGCCGCGGTCAAAGGTTGCGCCGCGCGCCAAAGTGTTGCCAAAGAGCGGTCACGGTTTGGCCACACATGCCGCGAATGCGGCCCCTGCCTTTGATGGTGCCCATGAACAAAGAGCTCAATCTTCCGTTGCTGCTGCTAGGCGGCCTCATTTGCGCCGTCGCCGCCGTGGCCGCGCCGTATGTGACGCTGAAGCTGGGCCTGGGCCTGGACCTGACCATGGGTGGCATGTTCCTGGCCGCTGCGGTGCTCGGCGGCAAGACCAGCGGCAAGCAGCTGGCGGTGCAGCTGAATATCGTGCAGACGATGGTGAGCGCGTCGACCGGTGTCGCGTTCATGGTCGTGATTCTGGCGGCGTTTTACTACCTGCAGGCCGATATGGGGGCCGACGTCGTGCAATTCAACCCGACGTGGTGGCAGATGAGCATCTGGTTGCTCGTGTCGTCGTCGCTGGGTATTTTTCTGGGCGCGATCATGCGTCGCATGGTGCTTGATGACCGTTCGTTGCCCTGGCCGACCGGTCACGTGGGCAAGAGTGTCGTCGAGACGCTGAGTGATCCGAACTCGGGCGAGATCGTGGAGCGCCGCAAGAAGGTGCTGACGGTGAGCACGCTGGTGTCGGGCGCGATTACCTATTTCCGCGATGGGTTTGGTGTTTTGCCGGCGCTGGTCGGCAACGGATCGTACATTGTGGCGCTGGCGGCCGAGCCGGCGATTATCGGCCTGGGCATGGTGCTGCCGCTTTCGGTGGGTTTGTCAGGTCTGCTGGGCGTGTGGGTCATCAACAGCTTTGGCGACACGCTGTCGATGTATGGTGCGCTGTCCGGTACCGCTCCAGCGTCGGTGGAGGCGTGTGTCGCTGCTATTCAGGGCGGCGAAGTCACCGAGTTCATTCGTACGACGTGTGGCGATGGTGCTGCCTGGATGGAGGCAGGCTCGCGGTTCAAGTACCTGGTGAAGTGGACGATGTGGCCGGCGACGGCGATGATGATCGCGGCAGCGCTGACCAGCGTGCTGGTGCCACTGATTGGTAACCTGATCGCACGTTCGAGCGGCAAGGCACCCGACCATGAGCCAGTGGAGTCGCTGGCCGATGAGCAGGTGTCGATGCCCTTGATGCTGGGCGGCATGGCGGCGTGTGTGGTGTTGTTGCTGATTGTGCAGGGCCTGTGGTTTGCGATGCCGTGGTATCAGGTGCTGCTGGCGGTGGCGCTGCAGCCGCTGCTGATTGTGGCTGGTTTGCGGGTGCTGGGTTTGACGGGCTCGGGCCCGGTGTCGCTGATGGCCAACGCGACGCAGTTTGTGTTTGGTTTGATCTGGCCGAACTCGGTGCAGCAGAACCTGAACGCGGCACACATCAGCGCGGATCCCCAGGCGTCGTCGGAGGGTACGGTGGCGGCTTTCTGGGTGGCGCGCCGCATTGGTGGCAGCTTTAACGTGCTGATTATTGTGCAGTTTGTGGCGGTGGCGATCGCGGCGTTGTTGATTCCGATGGTGTTTAACCTGCTGGTGGCGACGTATGGCATTGGTTTCGAAGAGGGACAGCTGTCTGCGCCTACCGCCCTGAAGATTTCGTCGCTGGCGAAGGTGATGAGCATGGGTCTGGGCGCGCTGCCGTATGGTGCGCTGGTGGCGTCCATCTGGGCTGCCGTGTTTGGCGTGGTGGCCGAGCTGGTGTTGATGGTGCGTCGACGCGGCGCCGACGGAAAAGAGCTGTTGGACGAGAAGGGCAACTCGTCGTCGCGCTTCGGTTGGGTGCCGATTCCGTCTGCGTTCGGCTTTGCGTTGATTCTTCCGCCGTCGCTGTCGATCGGTCTGGCGGTGGGCAGCATGATCAGCGCGGTGTGGCGTGCGTTTTCGACGGATCCGAAGGGCAGCTATGCGACCTATGGTGCGCCGCTGGCGGCCGGTGGTGTGGCCGGCGAGGCCATGGTCGGCGGCATCGCGATTCCCGTGCTGACACTGCTGACGACGATGTTCATTCCCTGGTTCTTCGGGCTGTTCTTCTGAGCGAGCGAATGGCCTGTGAGCGCGCAGAGCGACGGTTGATCACACTTCCGATTACGGGGGTTGTCAGGCGAGGAAGCTCACCCTAGAAGGCGGCCCTTCGAGGCAACGCACTCTGGTCTGCAGGTCAGCCTGATGAACACTTTCGGTCACTGGTTTCGGGTTACAACGTGGGGCGAGTCGCATGGGCCGGCTCTGGGCGCGGTGATTGATGGGT